>MNWR01000008.1:0-42500 GCA_001872725.1 Proteobacteria bacterium CG1_02_64_396
CTGTGTATGCACTACTTCTACTACGGCTGCCTTGAAGAGGCCCTTGAAGATCTCATGGCGGTCGACCGCTCCGAGCTGTGCGACTACAGCGGCATCCTCACCATGATGGACGCGGCGGTCACCCTGCTGGTCGCCTTCGATTGCCAAAACGATGTGCCCCAGGAGGCGTCGCGCCAAGCCCGCTTCATGCGCGAGATCCGCCCCAAGCTGCGCGGATTTGGCGAACTGCGCTTTGCCCTGCAACTGGCGGCCCGCTACGCCTGGCGCCCCTGGCGGTGGAAACAGGCGATGTTCCTGCTCAAGCGCAAGCGGGAGCTCTTCCCCGATCTGCAACCGGGCCACCACATGGAGGGGGGCAACATGCAGGACCGCACGGTCGTCTTTTCGCGTGCGGTCTGGAAACACTGGGGCGACCGGCAGATGGTGATCCCCGATCTGGCCACCAACGCCGAGAAATTCGTCGAGGCGGTCAAGCGGGGCAACGCGGTGTGTAAGAAATACTTCCCCTATTACACCCTCTACTGCGTCGGCATCCGGCTACGGGAGGACCACCGTCCCCACTACGAGCTGTCGAGCATTCCCCCTGACGCCCAGGGGTGGGCCTACGGCTGCGAGTTCGAGCCGATGTTCGAGGGGGTGCAGTACAGCCGCGACCAACTGCAATCGTTCAAAAACGAGATCTACGACATCGGGGTCGATATGAAGACCAGCTACTACCGCTTCGGGGGGATGATGAAGGGGTACATCCGTCGGGCGTTGGGGGATGAGGTGGTCGAGCGCCATTTGAAAATGAAGAAAAAGGCCGATCCGAGCATGATTCTCAACCGGGACACGATCTTCTAATGGCCGCCACTTATTCAAACTGCCACGGCTGTTCCCTGTGTCTGCTCTCGTGCCCGATGTGGCTGCAAAAGCGGGATGTCACCTTCAGCGCCCAGGGGATGGCTCGCGCTCTGCAAAACGGCGCCCAGCCCCAGGATTTGGCCGAGCCGCTGCTGTCGTGTCTGCTCTGCGGCATTTGCGATCTGATCTGCCCCGAGAAGATCGACCTGCGTGGCATGATCGAAAACGGCCTGCGGCGGCTCGATCCCGATCTGGTCGCCCGACGGGCCGCCGCCTGCCCCGCCGAAGATCGCTTCGACGCCAGCCGCGATCCGGTTTTGCTCCAATTGCTGGGGCCGGACGATTTTTATGTGATTGAGCCACGCTCCTTTCATGCCCACCACGTCGAGCGGGTCGCCCATTACGAGGCGCTGCGCCGTCGCACCGGGTGCGGCATGAACCTCGATCTGCATCGCATGGCCATTCCGACCGGTATCGAACACTTGGGGGAGGGGCAGGTGCAGAAGCTCGACGTGAAGCAGCAAATTCAGTGGCTACTCAAGGGGCGGACGTTCGCCCGTATCGTGGTCGAAAGCCGGTGCGATCAAGCCCTGTTGGCCGAAATCACCGGCAAGCCGGTCGTGCATATCAGTGAATTAATTGGAAGTGAGAACGCCCATGCGTAGCACCGACGTAGTGATCGTCGGGGCCGGTTTGGCCGGCGCCGCCACCGCCAAGCGGTTGGTCGATGCCGGTCTTGAGACGGTGATCCTCGAAAAGCAAAGCCTGCCCCGCCACAAGATTTGCAGCGGCATCCTCTCGCCGCGCGGCTACCGCTTTTTGATCGAGAACTTCGGCCCGCTCCCCCGCGAGGCGCTGCACGAGCCGACCTACACCCGGGGGGTGACCTTCCACTTCCCCAGCATGGTGTCGATGTCGATGGATTTCTTCGGCGGCACCACCCCCCACCTGCATCGCAAGTACGCCGACCATTGGGCGGTGCTGCAAAGCGGGGCCGAGATCATGGACGAGACCTCGTTTTTGGGGCTGGAGCAGCATCCCGACCATGTGGTGGTCACCGCCCGGCGCAAGGGGGGGGAGCGGTTTCAGATCAAGGCCAAGTACGTGGTTGGGGCCGACGGTCCAGTCTCCCCGGTCATCAAGGCGCTCTATCCCGACTACCACAACCGGATCCCCATGTTTTTCGTGGGGCAGAAATTTCACGAGATCATCGACTGCCCCCTGGACGAGGAATACTTCCATTTCTGGTTTCACCCCGAGCTGGGCCACTACACCTGGAGCCACGCCCGGGATGGGCGGCAGATCGTCGGGGTCGGCTTCAAGATCGGCGACAGCTTCCACGACCGCCACCGCTTTGTGGCCGACTACTTCGAGAAGAAACACGGGGTGAAGCTGGGGCCGGCCGACGAGGACCACGAGGGGACCGCCGAGAACTTCGGCCCCTCGCTCATCAACCGTTACGTCTTCGGCAAGGAACGGGTGTTGATTACCGGGCAGGCGACCGGGTTTTTGAACATGATCGGCGAGGGGATGAGCTGCGCCCTGCATTCGGGGGCGATTGCGGGGGAATCGATCGTCGATGCAATCCTGCGCGACCTGCCGGTACAAGATGTCTACCGCCGCGCCATCGCTTCAGAGGTCAGGCGAACCACCGACCAGTGGAACCCCCTCAAAATTGCCTTCGACAAACCCCACGAGGCCGACTTCCCCAAGGCGCTGATGGCGCTGTCGCCGGGCGATCGCATCAAGGTGCTGCGCGACATCTGGAAATTCCTGGTCCTCTACAAAGAGTTCAAATGGGGGCGGAAAATTGCGGCGCTCAGCATGCAGCGTTTGCTGCGCGGTGATTATTCGCAGAAAAACTGGTTGTAGGTTTCGGGCTTGGTGGGGGTGTTTTCTCGTATTTAAGGGAGCCTCCCAGCCCATCCCTGGACTGCTCGGAAGCGCCATTAAATCAGCGCTTCCCTAAAGGTTTTTAGAGATGCCCTCTATTTTGCCGTGTGGAAGAGACGTAAGTGGTTCGTTGCCGAATGGGCGATGGCGATCCGGTGGTACGGCAGGGAAAGACGGACGCAACGAAAAGCCCGGTTGAGAAGTCATTCCGGTCGCTCCGAAACAGGCTTGGAAGCCAAGTCCTCCTTGCCTCGGAACCCCCTCAAAGAGTTCAAAAAAACCTTGACCTACCCTTGACGTTGCCTATGATTCGCGCCCCTCGCGGAGGTGGCCTCGCTGCCTCCCGTCGGGAGTGTGGGCCCAGGTAGCTCAGTCGGTAGAGCAGGGGACTGAAAATCCCCGTGTCGGTGGTTCGATTCCGCCCCTGGGCACCACTCTTTGTCCCCATCGTCTAGAGGCCTAGGACACTGCCCTTTCACGGCGGCAACACCGGTTCGAATCCGGTTGGGGACGCCACGACTCCACAGCGACGGCTCCATCGTGTCACCGCGATGGAGCCGTTTTTGTTTGGTTGTATGCCCATTCGCGCCTTGGGGGTGAACGGTGTTCGATCAGCTAACCGAGCGTTTTGACGGGATTTTCAAACGGATTCGCGGCCGTGGTGCGCTCAACGATGAGAACATCGCCGACGCCCTGCGCCAGGTACGCATGGCGCTGCTTGAGGCCGACGTTGCCCTGAGTGTGGTGCGCGACCTGCTCGACAAGGTGCGCGAGCGGGCGTTGGGGCAAGAGGTTGTTGGCTCCCTGAATCCCGGCCAGGTCTTCGTCAAGATCGTCCACGAAGAGCTGACGGCGGTGATGGGGCAAGCGGTCCCCCTCGAACTCAAGGCGCAGCCCCCCGCCGTGGTGATGCTGGTCGGTTTGCAGGGTTCGGGTAAAACCACCACCGCTGCCAAGCTGGCCAAGTTGCTCGGGGCCGATAAAAAGAAGGTGGCGATGGTCTCGGCCGATATCTATCGGCCCGGCGCCATCGAACAGTTGGCCAGCGTCGGCGCCCAGGTTGGGGCCGAGGTGATCCCCTCCTCCAGCGATCAAAAGCCGGTCGACATCGCCCGACGCGGACTCGATGCGGCGCGCAAGATGGGGGCTGACGTTCTGCTCCTGGACGCTGCCGGACGATTGCACGTCGACGAAGCGATGATGGAGGAGATCGTTCAGGTCGCCCAGGCGGCTCAGCCGGTCGAAACCCTGCTGGTGGTCGATGCCATGACCGGCCAGGACGTGGTTAAGGTGGCGCAGGCGTTCCAAGCCCGGCTCAACCTGACCGGCGTAGTGCTGACCAAAACCGACGGCGATGCCCGCGGGGGCGCGGCGCTGTCGCTGCGCCATGTGACCGGGCTGCCGATTAAGTATTTGGGCACCGGCGAAAAGCTCGACGGCATCGCCCCCTTCCATCCCGAGCGGATGGCGGGACGCATCCTCGGCATGGGCGACGTAGTCTCCTTGGTCGAAAAGGTGCAGGGTCAGGTCGACGCCAAGAAGGCCGAGCAGCTCGCCAAGAAGCTCAAGAAGAAGGGGCTGGACCTCAACGATCTGCGCGATCAGCTGGCTTCGCTGCGCAAAATGGGCTCCCTGCGTGACATGGTGGGGATGATCCCCGGCGCCGGAAAGTTGATGGGGCAGATCGCCGACGAGGATGCCGAAAAGCAGATGAAGCGGATGGAGGCGATCCTCTCGTCGATGACGATGAAGGAGCGCGAGCGGCCCGAGATCATCAATCCCAGTCGCAAACGGCGCATCGCCGCCGGGTCGGGCACCGCCCTTCCCGAGGTGAATCGGCTGCTCAAACAGTTCGATCAGATGCAAAAAATGATGAAAAAAGCCGGCAAGATGGGTAAGCGCGGCGGGATGGGAATGCCTGGAATGCCCCGGATGCCCGGGGGGGGTTTTCCTTTCCGTTGAGGTCGTGCACAATCCGCGACCTTTTTTTCCCCCGACCGGGGAAACCCTCGAAAAGTCTTTCGAGATGCTTTGGGGAATCTCGTGGGGTCCATTGGGGCCTTGCGTTTCGAACTCTTTGGGAAGCAAGAGGTTTTTGCAGCATGGTCAAAATCCGTATGGCCCGCGGTGGCTCCAAGAAGCGTCCTTTCTACCGGATCGTCGTCGCCGACGTGCGTTCGCCTCGCGACGGTCGCTTCATCGAGCAGCTGGGGTTCTACAACCCCGTTGCCACCCCCAAGGCCGTGAAAATCGACTTGGTCAAGTACGACGCCTGGATTGCCAAGGGTGCGCAAGCCACCGAGACCGTCGCCCGTGTGGCCGGTCAGCTGCGGTCGGGCGGCGAATCTGCCTGATCCCGGGTCTTTGGCAGTGTGCGACATGCAGGCCGAGGTGACCGACTGGTTGCAGATCGGCAAGGTCGTCGGTGTCTTCGGGGTCAAGGGGGCGGTCAAGGTGTTTTCCCTGACCGATCCCCCCGAAAACGCCCTGGCCTATCGCCCCTGGCGCTTGGTCAACGGTCTGCAGACCCGCGAAATCCCAAAGCCGAAGGGCGGCTGGCGCGGCAAACATCTGGTGGTCGAGATCGACGGGGTGACCACTCCGGAGCAGGCCCATGGCCTGATCGGCTGGCAGATCGAGGTCCCGCGGACCGCCCTTGAGCTGGACGAAGACGAGTTCCTTCTTTCCGATCTGCCAGGGTGGCGGGTGGTGGATGAAACCGGATACGACTACGGGGTGGTGACCGCCTGGTTTGAAACCCCGGCCCATTGGCAGATCGTGGTGCTGGGTCAGGCGGGGGAGCAGGTGATCCCCTGGCTCGACGAGGTGGTCCTTCACGCCGATCCCGACCAGCGCCAGCTGGTGGTGGCCTGGCACCCCCCCGTCGAGGGGGCATGATGCAGCCCGAAAAGCGGGGGCTCAGGATTGAGGTTTTGACCCTGTTCCCCGAGTTTTTTGCCTCTCCCCTGACGGTGTCGATACCCAAACGGGCCATCGACAAAGGGGTGATGGAGGTGGTGACCACCGACATCCGAAACTGGGGGGTGGGGCGGCATCGGGCGGTGGACGATACCCCCTACGGCGGCGGCCCCGGCATGGTAATGCGGCCCGAGCCGGTCGCCGATGCGGTCCGCCAAGCACGGGCCGGTTATCCCGACGCCCCGGTGATTTATCTGTCGCCCCAGGGGCGGCGGTTCGATCAGGCCCAGGCACAGCGGCTTTCCGAGTTGCCCGGGTTTGTGCTGCTCTGCGGTCGTTACGAAGGGGTCGACGAGCGGGTGATCGCCCAAGAGATCGACGAGGAGCTCTCCGTTGGCGATTTCGTGCTTTCGGGGGGCGAGCCTGCTGCGCTGGTGGTGATCGACGCGGTAGCGCGGCTTCTGCCCGGCGCGTTGGGAAGCCAGGAATCGGCCGAACAAGATTCATTCAGTGACGGGCTGCTCGATTGCCCCCACTTTACCCGTCCCCCGGAATGGGAGGGGTTAGCGGTCCCCGATGTTTTGCTTTCGGGCGACCACGGCGCCATCGCCCGCTGGAGGCGGGAGCAGGCGCTGGAGCGTACCCGCAGTCGGCGGCCCGATTTGCTGACTGAGACTACGGCGAAGTGCTGAACGCCAGCGCTTCCATCAACAAGCCAACATCCGATTGATAGCGTGGGCCACAACGGTCCACCGGTTAAGGAGAAGGTCCGATGAAGAACGCGATCATCGCCAAAATCGAGGCAGAACAAGCCGAGCGCAAGCAGATCCCCGAGATCCGCATTGGTGACACCGTTAAGGTGCATGTGAAGGTGACCGAGGGCAACCGCCAGCGGATCCAGGTTTACGAAGGCCTGGTCATCGCCCAGAAACGCGGCGGTCTGAACGCCGCCGTCACCGTGCGCAAGATCTCCTTCGGCGAAGGGGTGGAGCGGGTGTTTCCCCTCCACAGCCCCCTGGTCGAGAAGATCGAGGTGGTGCGCCACGGCGTCGTGCGCCGCGCCAAGCTCTACTACCTGCGCGCCCTGCGCGGTAAGGCTGCCCGTATCCGCGAGCGTCGCTGAGCATTGCTGCCGTGATCGAGGCGTCGTGGGGGGCTTGGCCCGACCAGGAGCGTCTCGAAGGGGAGCTAACCCTTGGGTGGCCGGTGGCCGGAATCGACGAAGCTGGACGCGGCCCCTGGGCCGGTCCGGTGACCGCTGCGGCGGTGATTCTCGATCCGCCCCGGCCGCTCTCAGGGCTCGACGATTCCAAGAAGTTGACGGCCCGGCGTCGCCAAGTCTTGGAGGTCGAAATCCGCGCCAAGGCACACGCCTGGGGGGTGGGTTGGGCTGGTGCCGACGAGATCGATGCCCTGGGGATTCTCCAGGCGACCTTCTTGGCGATGGACCGAGCGGTTGCGCAGCTGTCGAGCCCTCCCCATGCGGTTTTGGTGGATGGTCCCCTGATACCTCGGTTTTCGAGGGGATTTGCCGGGGGGATCCACCCCATGGTCAAGGGTGATGCGCGCTCTTTGAGTATTGCAGCGGCTTCGATTTTGGCCAAGGAGGCCCGTGATCGCTGGATGGCTGAAATCGAGGTGATCTACCCCGGCTACGGTTTTGCCGTACACAAGGGGTATGGCACGGCGGCGCACCAAAAGGCGTTAAAAGAATTGGGGCCTTGCCCCATTCATCGCCGTTCGTTTCGGCCCGTGGCCGTAGCGGCGGGTCTATAGCAATTTCTGCAAGACCTTGCTCCAGGCGTTCGACCTGGGGCTGAGCTCCACTGTTGGAGCATCATCCGTAAGGGGGACCATCGTCTCATGTCGTTTTATGAATTGACCTATCTGATCAAACCCGAGGTCGACGCCGAAGGGCGTGATGCCATCAAGGGGATCGTTGCCGATGTTGTCGCGGCCAACGGTGGCGCCATCGCCAAGGAAGAGAACTGGGGGCTGCGCGAGATGGCCTACCCCATCGCCAAGATCAACCGCGCCTTCTACATCCACTTGGTCTTCGAGACTTCGGGTCAGGCGATTGCCGAGATTGAGCGTCGTCTGCGTTTGAACGAGCAGGTGCTGCGTTTCATGCACGTGCAGATCGACGCCATCCCCGAAGAGGCCAGCCCTCTGGCCCGTCCCGCCGATGTTCGTCCCGCCCCCAAGGCTTCCGACGAGGAAGTGGTTGAGGACGATGGGGACGAAGATTCCGACGAGGACGGGGAAGACTGACCTACAGCCCCTCTATGCCGACCGCCAACCGGTTGGTCCTTGAAGGTGTAGTACAAGCCCCGGTGCAGGAACGGGTCACCCCTTCGGGCCGCCAAGTCGTGGTCTTCACCCTGGAGTACACGGCACAGGCCGAACTTTGGGGGCAGGAGCGGCAGGAGGAGCTTCAAGTCGAAATCACCCTTCCCGAACCGTTTGATCGGCGTCAGCCCCCCCGGCCCGGCAGCAAGGTCCGAATCGAGGGGCGCTTGATCCAAAATGTTTGGACGCGGGATGGGGAGCGACGCTTCGGTCGCATCATGGTGATGGCCGAAACGTTGATTCCCCTGCCCCCTTCCGAGGAGAGAAAGTCATGAGCGAATCCACCGAAAAGAAAACCGAAGGCGCACCCAAGGGTGGCCCCCGTCGTCGTCCCGTGTTCCGTCGCCGCAAGGTCTGCCGGTTCTGCGTCGACAAGTCGATCCCCGACTACCGCGATGTCGAGATGGTCAAAAGCTTCATCACCGACCGCGGCAAGATCGTTCCTTCGCGGATCACCGGGACCTGCCAGAAGCATCAGCGCCGTCTGACCATCGCCATCAAGCGTGCTCGGATCTTGGCCCTGATTCCCTTCACGGCGCTGCACCGCCGCTGATTCGTCCAGACTCCGTGGACGATGCCAAACCGGGAATCCCCCCCGTTCTGAACGGGGCAATTCCCAAATGGGTCGACCGGATTGCCCGGTTCCCCCTTGCGGGGGTGCTGGCCGGTTTGCTGATTGCCCTAACGGCGGTGATGCCGGCGCTGTTGCCGGTGGCTGCGGCGTTGTTGTACCTGGCTGGACGGCGCGATGGTTTGCGTGGCGGGGCCTTGGCGGTGGCAATTGCCGCTGTTGTGGCCGCGCTGCTCAGCCCCATCGGCTGGGTTTTAGCCCTGTTGTTGGGACTGCCCAGTCTGTGGATCGCACTGCAACATTGGCAGGGCCACACGGTCATGTCGGGGCTGCCTTGGCTGGCCGGTGGATTAACGGTGATGTTGGCTTTGTGGGGATTTGCGGTGGGTGATCCCGCCGCGTTTATTCACGAGGCACTGGCCCCCACCTTCGCCGCTGCGGAGGCAGCCTTTCGCAAGGCGATCAGCGAGCCTGCAGCGCTGGCCCAGGCGCTGCGAACGCTGGCTGAATGGCGGGATTTGTTCGACACCCCGATTTTGCCCGGTATTTTGGCGATCTCCTGGGCGTCGATCATTGGGGTGGGGGTGTTGTTGGCCCTGATGGTGATGCGGGCGCTCGATTTTGCCCGTTTTGCTCAATACCGGATGTCGCCCAATCTGGTGTGGTGGATCGTCGTACTGGGATTTGCCGCTTGGCTGGGTAGCGGGCCAATGGGATTTGCCGGAATCAACGGCCTGATGCTTTGGTCGCTGCTCTACTTCTTGGCGGGTCTGGCCCTGGTGCAGTGGTTTTTTGAACGTCGTCAAACGCCGGTTGGAATGCGGGCACTGTTTTATATTGCAGCCGCGATTTTCTTCCCGCTGGCGCTCTTCATCGCCCTTCTGGGGCTGTTCGATACTTGGTTCCATTTGCGTGAGCGCGCGTCTTCCAGCGCTCAATAGCACGCCTTGAAGGAGAGACAGCCGTGCAAGTCATTCTGCTCGAAAACATCGATAAACTGGGTACCGTGGGCGAAGAAATCCGTGTTCGCGACGGGTTCGGCCGCAACTTCCTGGTTCCCCAGGGCAAGGCGCTGGTCGCCAACAATGCCAACCGCAAGGCCTTCGAGGCCCAGCGTCGCCGCTTTGAGGAGCGCGCCGCCGCCGCCCTGGCCCAGGCCAAGGCGACCGCCGAGCAGCTGGCCACCCTTGAGCTCAAGGCCCAACATGCCGCCGGTAACGAAGGCAAACTCTTCGGTTCGGTCACCAGCCACGAGTTGGCCGAGATGATCGAGGCGGCCGGCGTGGTCGTGGATCGTCGCTTGATTCACTTGGCCAACCCCATCCGCAACGTTGGCGAGCACACCTTCACCATCCGTCTCCACCCTCAGGTGGTGATCGATCTGACGGTCGTGGTCGAAGCGCTTTAATGGAAAATCGCTCCCCCGGCCCACTGGGTCGGGGGAGTGATTTTCAGGCGTGGCGCGACGCCATGCCGATGGGTTGGATGATCCCCGTGGTTATCCCCTTCCGAGGCGGCGCCTCTTCTGATCCGCTCCCCAAGCGGTTCCCGGAATAACGCAGCTGGGAGGTTCCCATGTCCTCCGACGCCCTGCGCGTCCCCCCCCATAATGTCGAAGCGGAGCGGGCGGTCCTCGCCGCGGTCCTGCTCGACAACAGCGCCCTGGATCGTATCGGCGGGCGGCTGAACCCTGGCGATTTTTACGTTCCCGCCCACCGCGAGCTCTTCAAGGCCTACCTTGAGCTGACCGACCGCTCACAACCCATCGATGCGGTGACGGTGAGCGAAGCGCTGGAGGAACGCCATCTGCTCGAACAGATCGGCGGCCACGGCTACCTGCTCGACCTCATCAACGAATTCCCCACCTCTGCCAACGTTCGCGCCTACGCCGACATCGTGCGCGACCGCTCGATCCTGCGCGACATCATCCGCTCCGGCACCAAGGTCATCGAAACCGCCTACCAAACGGAAGGGGGGGAGGCGATGTCGGCCCTCGATGTGGCCGAGGGGACGATGTTCGAGGTTGCCCAGCGGTATCGTGGCGACGGCACTACCGCCGGGTTGGAGGGGGTGCGTACCGTGTTGGGGCGCGCCTTCGACCATCTAGAGACCGTGGCCAAAACCCAGGGGGGCATCACCGGAATCTCGACCGGCTTTACCGACCTCGACACCGAAACCGCCGGGTTGCAACGGGGCGATCTCATCATCGTGGCCGGACGTCCCTCGATGGGTAAAACCTCGTTCGCGATGAACATCGCCGAGCACATTGCGGTGCAGCAGAAGGGGACCGTCGCGGTCTTTTCGCTGGAGATGCCCAAGGAGCATCTGGTGCTGCGTATGCTCGCCTCGATGGCACGGGTCAACGCCGGCAAGATGCGCAGCGGCCAGCTCGAAAGCATCGATTTCGAACACCTGACCGACGCCGCCGGCAACCTGGTCGACAGCCGCCTGTTCATCAACGATTCGATGGATGTGACTTTGATGGACCTGCGCAGCCAGTTGCGGCGGATGCGCCGCGAAGGGCCGGTCGATCTGGTGGTGATCGATTATCTGCAGCTGATGCGCGGCCGCGCCGACCTGGACAACCGCGCCCAAGAGATCAGTGAAATCTCCCGCGGTTTGAAGGGGCTGGCCAAAGAGATGGACTGCCCGGTGATCGCCCTGTCCCAGCTCAATCGCTCACTCGAACAGCGCACCAACAAGCGGCCCATGCTTTCGGATCTGCGTGAATCGGGGGCCATCGAGCAGGACGCCGACGTGATCTTTTTCGTTTACCGCGAAGAGGTTTACCTGCGCAACGACGAAAGCGCCAAAGGCAAGGAGCGTTACAACGAGGTCAAGGGCAAGGCCGAGATCATCATCGGCAAGCAGCGTAACGGTCCGGTTGGTGCGGTGGCCATGGCATTCCAAGGGGAATACACCCGTTTTGCCAACCTGATCCAAGAGGATTTCTACCGTTGAGCGAGCAGCCGCCACGTCGCACCTGGATCGAACGGAATGCCGGGGCGCTGCGCCACAACGCCGCTTTGCTCAGCGAGCGGGCGGGGGGGGTGAGCCTGCTGGCGGTCATCAAAACCAACGCCTATGGCCACGGCATGACCTGGGCCGCCGAAACCCTGAAGGGGCAGGTACCCGGTTTTGCGGTAGCGACGGTGGAGGAGGGGATCGAGGTGCGGGCGGTGGCGCCCGATCACGAGATCGTTGTCCTCGGCGGAGCGATTCCGGGGCAGGAGGGGGTTGCTGCGGCGCACAACCTTCGGCTGACGACCTTCGATGGCCTAGGGCTGGATCGGGCGGTCGCTGCTGGGGTGAAAACGGCGATCAAGGTCGATTTGGGCATGCATCGCCTTGGTTTTGCGCTGGACGATCTGCCCGAGCAGCTCCCCGAGGGGGCCTGGTTGATGGGGCATCTGCCTCGCGCCGACGATGGCGATCCGGAACAATCCCAGCCGTTGATCGCCACCATGAAGAGGCTGACCCACCGCTATCCCCACCACCCCGCCAGCCTGGCTGGTAGCGCCGCATTGATTCGCTTTGCCCAAGCGCGACAGGAATGGGTCCGTCCGGGACTATCGCTCTACGGCGTCGAGCATTTCGCGGGGGAGGGGGCCATCGGAGTCAAACCGGTGTTGTCGTGGTACGCCAGAGTATTGCAGGTGCGCGACGTTGCCCCACTGGAATACGTTGGCTACGGACGCCACCACCGTCTGCTCACCGCCAGCCGGATCGCCGTGGTTGGCGCCGGATACGGCGATGGTCTCTCCCGCCGTCTTGGCGGGCGGGGCGAAGTGGTCATTGCAGGCAAGCGTTATCCGGTGGTGGGGGTGGTTTGTATGGATTTACTCATGGTCGATGTGGGCCATGACCCGGTCAAACCAGGGGCGACCGCCACCTTGATCGGCGCGGGGATCCCCGTTGCCGACATGGCCCTGGCGCTCGGCACCATCCCCTACGAAGTCCTCACCGCCATCCGCAGCCGGGTTATCCGGCTGGATCGGTAGGGAAAGGCCATGCGCCGCGTTGTCGAGGGGGTGGGGGCAACGGTATTGCGTGTGTTGACCGCGACCGGCTCGATGGCTCGGCTGCTTGGGCAGGTGCTGCGTTTAAGTCTCAAGCCGCCGCTGCGTTGGCGGCTGTGGGTGACCCAGATGGAGCGGGTCGGGGTCGACTCCTTACCGGTGGTGATTCTTACCGCCACCTTCACCGGGATGGTGCTGGCACTGCAAAGCTACGACGGATTTGCCCGCTTTGGCGCCGAGGGGATGGTGGGGACGGTGGTTTCGCTCTCGATGACCCGCGAACTCGGCCCGGTGCTGGTGGGACTGATGGTGGCCGGGCGGGTCGGCGCCTCGATGGCGGCCGAGCTGGGGACGATGCGGGTGACTGAACAGATCGATGCCCTCTACACCTTGGCGACCCACCCGGTCCACTACCTGATTGTTCCCCGCTTTTGGGCCTGCGTCGTCATGTTGCCGGCCTTGGTCGTGCTGGCCGACGGCATCGGTATCGGCGGGGGCTTTTTGGTTTCTGTGCTCTGGCTCGATACCAATCCGGTCAACTACATGGAGCGGACCTGGCAATACCTGGAGCTTTTCGATCTCTATTCGGGGCTCATCAAAGCGGCCTTGTTCGGGGGGATCGTCGCCTGGGTCGGTTGCCACCAAGGGTTTTTCGCGGGCGGGGGGGCGGAGGGGGTAGGGTTGGCGACCACCCGGGCCGTGGTGACCGCTTCGATCTTGATCTTGCTCGCCAACACGATGGTGACGGCGCTGTTTTTCTGACGAGGCGGTGGAGGGCGGGCAAGGTGGATGCGCTGCGCTTATCCACATTCTGTCGCCGTTCTGTTCACTCGGGCCGCCGTGCGCACCCCAAATAATTGACGTCCAGATCGTGGGATAGACTGTAACGGTTGCCCAGGGGGCTATAACTCATGCCGCGCAGATCCTGGGGTGCGAAACCGGCCTCTTCAAGCGCCCCGATCAATTCCGACGGTTTGATGAAGCGCTCCCATTGATGGGTGCCGCGTGGCAGCCAATTCAAGATGTACTCGGCCCCTACAATCGCCATCAGGTACGACTTCATCGTGCGGTTGAGGGTGGCGAAGAAAAGGGTTCCCCCCGGTTTGAGCAACCCATGCATGGTGCGCAACAGGTCGGGCACGTCAGGGACGTGTTCGAGCACCTCTAGGCAGGTGATGGCGTCGAAGGGCTCGGGATCGGTTGCCGCCAGTTCTTGGGCGCTGCTCAGCCGGTAATCGACCACGACGCCAGAGACCGAGCCGTGCTGCCTCGCCACCGCTAGTGCCTTTTCGGAGCGGTCGATTCCGGTGACCTGGGCGCCGCGCCGAGTGAGCTCTTCGCTCAAGATTCCCCCGCCGCAACCGACATCGAGCAGCCGCGCCCCCTCCAGCACCACCGTGTCGGCAATGTATTGCGAGCGCAGTGGGTTGATCTGGTGCAGAGGAGCAAAGCGCCCTTTGGGGTCCCACCATTCGGCGGCGATGCGGTCGAATTTGGCGATCTCTTTCGGGTCGGCGTGCAGGGTTTGGCTCATAACGGGCTCCTGTCGAAAATGAAACCCCATCTTAGCGGTCCGGCTTGGATACTATAAACAACAAAAAAAATATGTTTGTTGAAAATAATTCAACAGATTAATATTAGATATTACGCTGCCCGTCTTTCACCGTGCCGTTAGGATCTCCCATGATGAGTCTGGACCAATTCGATCAAGACCCCCTATTCGGTCTGGTTGGCAACACCCCATTGCTCCCGTTGAGCCGCACCACCGGTCATCTGCCAGAGGGGGTGCGCATTTCAGCCAAGATCGAGCGCAACAATCCGGGCGGTTCGGTCAAGGATCGCGCCGCGCTGCGCATGATCCGCCAAGGGCTTGCCGAGGGGCGACTACGCGAGGGATTGACGATTCTCGACTCGACCTCGGGGAATACCGGCATTGCACTGGCCTGGATCGGGGCTCGATTGGGGATGCCGGTTCATTTGATCATGCCAGCCAATGTCAGCGAGGAGCGGAAACGGATTATCGGCGCCTTCGGGGCAACGGTAACCCTGACCGATCCGATGGAGGGCTCCGACGGGGCGATGCGGGTTGCCGACGAGATGTACCACCGGGACCCCAACCGTTTCTTTAAGCCCGACCAGTACCACAACCCCGAAAACCCGATGGCCCACACCGACACCACCGCGCAAGAGATTTGGCAGCAAAGTCAGGGGACGGTGACCCATTTTGTTGCTGCGTTGGGGACATCCGGGACCGCCATGGGGACAACCCGGGGTTTGAAGGGGATCGCCCCGGCCATTCAGTGCTTCGGCGCCATGCCCTCCGAGCCGTTTCACGGCATCGAGGGGCTCAAACATATGCCCAGCTCGATCAACCCCACCATCTATCATCCGTCGGAACTCGACGGTATCGTCGAGGTGGGAACCGAAGCGGCCTATCGCATGGCCCAGCGTCTGGCCCGCGAAGAGGGGATTCTGGTCGGTCAATCCTCCGGCTGCGCCCTGGCCGCTGCCCTTGAACTGGCTCGGCGGGTCGAACCGGGGCAAACGGCCCACATCGTCACCGTCTTTCCCGATGGGGGCGAAAAGTACCTGACCACTCGGATGTGGGAATCATTAGGGGGCGGCGATGGCATCTGAGTCTCGGCTGATTGTCTCGGCCCAAGCACAAAAGGTGATGCAGGAGCAGGCCGAACAAACCTACCCTCACGAATGCTGCGGCTTGTTGGTGGGGCGTTCCTCAAAGGGGGTGATCGAGGCGTTCCAAGCCTGCCCGGTCGATAACCTCAACAACGAACGGGCGCACGACCGTTTCGACCTCGATCCGCAAGGGTTTCAGCGGGTCGACCGTCAGGCGCGTGCCGAAAAACTTGAAATTGTCGGCGTCTACCACAGCCATCCCGACCATCCCGCCCGTCCTTCCGAGACCGACCGGCAGAGCGCCTGGGAGGGGTATGCCTACTGGATCGGCAGGGTGACGCAGCAGGGGCTGCAGGAGGGGCGCGCTTACCTACTGTGGGAAGATGGGGCTGGCTTTGACGAGATTGCGGTCGAGGTCTCAGCCGACTGACCCCCCAGGTTGCCAGCCCCCACCCCCTCCTTCATGCTTCGGCCAGGCTCGTTTGTTCGAATTTTGCACGGGAGAAAACCCATGATTGGTGTTGTGTTGGCGGGGGGGTCGGGTAGCCGACTTTGGCCGTTGAGTCGTGAAAGCACCCCAAAACAGATCCTCTCCTTGCAAGGGGAGGAGTCGCTGCTGCAAGACACATTGACCCGATTGAAGCCGTTGACAAGGCAACGGGTGGTGGTGACTTCGGTTGAGTTGCAGACCGCGGTTCGGCGGCAATTACCGGGGAATGTTGAGGTGTGGTCCGAGCCTTTCCCCCGCGACACCGCAGCCGCTATCGGTTTAACCGCTTTGCGCTTGCGACGTGCAGATCCCAATGCGGTGATGTTGATTTTCCCCGCCGATCACCACATTCAAGATCAGGATCGTCTTAACGCGGCGGTCCAGCAGGCCGAAGCGGCGGCCACATCGGGCGATTTGGTTGTTTTCGGCATCACCCCGACCTCGCCTCATACGGGGTACGGCTACATCGAGGTCGAGGCCCCCCCCGAGCAAGCCCCCCCCGCCACCCTGTCGGTGCGTCGTTTTGTCGAAAAACCCGACCGCCCTACTGCCGAGCAATACCTCAAAAGCGGGCGCTTCTATTGGAATGCCGGGATGTTTGTCTGGCGTGCCGACGCCATTCTGCAGGCTATTGAGGCTTACATGCCGGATCTGGCGCGGGGGTTGCAAACCATCGCCGCCGTGCTGGGGAGTCCTGATGAAGACAAGGTCACCCGCGAGGTCTTCGTTGATCTGCCCAAGGTCTCCATCGACTTCGGCATTCTCGAAAAGGCCAACAACGTCCGGGTGGTGACCACCGATTTTCGCTGGACCGATCTGGGTAATTTCGACGCCCTATATGAGATCAGCGACAAAGACGATGCCGGCAACGTCATCTCCGGCGATGTGGTGGCCTTGGGGGCGAGCGGCTCCCTGATTCAGTCGAACAGCCGTTTGGTGGCCGCCATCGGCGTCGAGAACATGGTGGTGATTGAAACCCCCGACGCGGTGTTGGTGGCCAGCCGGGATCGTAGCCAAGATGTGAAGGCGGTGGTCGAGGCCCTAAAAAAACAGGGGCGTGACGAGGTTTTTCATCCCCGTCAGGAGGATCGTCCCTGGGGCTGGTTCGGAGTACTCGACGAGGGGCCGACCTATAAAATCAAGCGGATCAAGGTTTTTCCCGGCGCGACCCTAAGCCTGCAATTGCATCACCATCGCTCCGAGCATTGGGTGGTGGTGCGGGGCGCGGCCGAGGTCGAGGTCGACGGCAAGGTTCAGGTTTTAACCGCCAACCAGTCGGTTTATGTACCCTCAAACACCAAACATCGCCTGGCCAATCCCGGCGTGGTGCCCCTGGAGCTGATCGAGGTGCAGTGCGGCGAATACCTGGGTGAGGACGACATCGTCCGTTTTGAAGACCGTTATGGCGCGGTGGGCACAGTCCCCGACGTAATCGATGCAACGATGTGAACAACCCATTCTGTGAATGCCGGAGTTTTTCATGAGCCAAACGATTCACCACCATGTCCTGATTATCGGTTCCGGTCCCGCCGGGTACACCGCCGCCATTTATGCCGCCCGGGCCAACCTCAAGCCGGGGATCGTGGCGGGGATGCAGCCGGGTGGACAGTTGACCATCACCACCGATGTCGAGAACTTCCCCGGTTTCCCCGATGGGATTCAGGGACCCGAATTGATGTTGATGATGCAGCAGCAGGCCGAACGTTTTGGCACCATCATCCATACCGACATCATCGTCGAGGTCGACTTCTCCAGTCGCCCCTTTAAGGCTATCGGCGATAGCGGCGTCGTTTATACCGGCGACGCGGTGATTGTTTGCACCGGCGCCTCGGCTCGGTGGTTGGGTTTGCACGACGAAAAACGTTTGATGGGGTATGGGGTGTCGGGCTGCGCCACCTGCGACGGTTTCTTCTATCGCGGCGAAGAGATCGCGGTGATCGGTGGCGGCGACACGGCGATGGAGGAGGCCAACTACCTGACCAACTTCGCCAGCAAGGTGACTTTGATCCACCGTAGCGAGAACTTCCGCGCCTCCCGTGTGATGTTGGAGCGGACCCGGGCCAATCCGAAGATCGAAATCCTGACCAACAAGGTTATTCAGCACATCCTTGGCGAACCCAACCAGGGGGGGGTCCAGGGGTTGGAGCTGAAAGACACCGTCACTGGCGCCATCGAGACCTTGACCGTCAAGGGGGTCTTCATCGCCATTGGCCACACCCCCAACACCAAGATCTTCAAGGATGTGATCCACCTGGACGATCATGGCTACATCTTGCGCAAACCCGACTCGACCGCGACCAACATCGAGGGGGTTTTTGCGGCGGGGGACGTGGCCGATGCGATCTACCGCCAGGGTGTGACCGCTGCTGGAATGGGGTGTATGGCCGCCATCGAGGTGGAGCGCTGGTTGGCGACTCAACGCGGTTAGCGGGGAAACGCTGGAAAAAGGCAGCCTGCCTTTTACAGCGACGCTTCGCAAAAAGGGTGGTTTTTGTTTCGCAGCCAAAACCCATTGCGAACAGCCCTGGTTTTGGCGAGCTGTCTCTGGGTCGCAAACAGGCGCCAAATCAATCGGCGTTTGCCTTGCCCCATCGTTTTTTCGTTGTCCTTCAGCGCTTTGGATGATTAGATGCCACCCGTGCATGGACGCACGGGGCGTCCATCAAACCCAAAGGAATCAGGAGGGCATCATGAAACGATTTGTGATCGCAGCGGTGCTGGCGTTGGGATGGGCGCAGGGAGCAGGGGCGGTGGGCGAGCAGGAGCTTGCCGGAATGATCGCCAAGCAGACCGGAGCCGAGCAGGCCCAGGTGGTGGCGATACTCGGCGCTCTCAAGGGGCAGATCGTCCAGAGCCTCAAGGCGGGTCAGGAGGTTCGCCTGAACGAGTTCGGCCGGTTCTACCTAAAGCACGTCCCAGCCCATGAGGCAAGAAACCCCAAAACGGGGGCGACGGTTCAGGTTCCCGACCGTGACTACTTGCGGTTTAAAGCCTTCGATTCGGGTCAGGAGGCGGTTAACGCCGATTGATCGACATAACTTCGAACAACAAAAGGGGCGCCGTGGCGCCCCTTTTTTGTGACCTGAGTACCAGCGTGCCACCCCCATCCGACCCCCTGCACGTCGTCTACACCACCCCCCAGAAACGAATCCCCTTTGTCTGCCCGAGAATTAGCCCCCTTAGCTGAAGGCATGCTTCAACACGGGATCGCGCAAGTCCTTGTTTTTACAAAAGGTTCTTGACCTTCGGGGGGCATAGGCCTTAGTCTGCCTCAAACGGTGGGGAATTGTGGGTGATTGTGGGGAATCGTGTTCATCGCGTGGGGGCGGGGCGCATGTTTCGAGGGGTGGCACAAATTGGCATCGACGAGAAGGGGCGGATGGCTATTCCTGCCCGCTTCCGGGATGTGCTTGCCTCCTTCGGAGACGACACTCTGGTGGTCACCGTCAACCCCTCCCGCTGTCTGATGGCCTTTCCCCTTTCGCAGTGGACCGCAATCGAGAACCGAGTGGCCGACTTGGGCATGAGCTCCAAGGCGGTTGAGGCGTTTGAGCGGTTCTACGTGGCCAATGCGGTCGACGTCACCCCCGACAAACAGGGCCGCATCCTCATTCCCCCCCCGTTACGAAAATTTGCCAGTCTCGACGGCGAGGCGATCGTCAGTGGTCGGCTCAAGAAATTCGAGATTTGGACCCCCGCCCAGTGGGAAGCCCAGCAGGAGCAAAACATGGCGGTCTTGGCCGAAGCCGGTCCCGAGCTGGCGGCGTTGGGGCTGTGACGATGGGGGAGGGTTACCACATCCCCGTTTTGGCCGGGGATGTGGCCGAGATGCTCGACCCCCGTTCGGGGCAGTGCTGGTTCGACGGCACCCTGGGTGGGGGCGGCCACGCTGAATTGATTCTGGGGCGGATTACCGCAGGCGGCGCCCCAGGGCGACTCTGGGCCAGTGATCGCGATCCCGAAGCGGTCGCCTTTGCCGCAGCGCGGCTGGCCCGGTTCGGTTCGGCGCTCACGATTTGGAACATCCCCTTCAGCCAGGCGGCAACCCAACTGGAGGCGTCTGTTCCCGAGGGACTTGACGGGGTGCTGCTTGATTTGGGGATCTCCAGCCATCAGATCGACGACCCGACTCGGGGCATGACCCTGCGCGAGGATGCACCGCTCGATCTGCGCATGGATCCCCGCCAGGGGCGGCCCATGGCGGCCTGCTGGGAGGAATTCGATCAGGGCCGTCTGGCGACCATCCTCAAAGAATACGGCGACCTGCCCCAGGCCGGTCGGGTGGCGCGGGCGCTGTTGCAGGCCACGCCGCAAACGACACGGGCGCTGCGCGAGACGGTCGACCGGGTCTTGCCCCCCAAGGGGGAGCGCCGTCTGGGTCATGCCAACCGGGTGGTGCAGGCGCTGCGCATCGAGATCAACGACGAGTTCGGCGAATTGGCACGAGGGGTTCCCGTCCTATTCGAGCGGCTCAAGGTGGGGGGAAGGATGGGAATCATCACCTTCCATTCGGGAGAGGATCGTTGGGTAAAACGGTTCTTCCGCGACCTGCTGGGGCGCTGCACCTGCCCACCGCAAATGCCGGTGTGTGGCTGCGGGGCTCACCCTCAAGCGGTTTTGCTGGGTGAGCGTACCGCCTCACAGCAGGAGCTTGCCCTCAACCCCCGCGCCCGTTCGGCTCGGCTGCGCGGTGTGCAAAGGGTGGCGCCCCAACCGTGATCGGCACCATGACCTGGCGGCGCTGGCTCGGGGTGTTGCTGGCCCTGGGGGTGCTGGTTTTTGCGGCGCTACTCGACATCTGGACCCGCACCGAGACGGTGGGGCTATTGCAATACAAGGCCCAGGTGACCCGAGCGATGAAGGATGAGCGCCATCTGCGCGACGAACTTGAGGTACAACGGGCCACCGCCCGCGACCTGGGTTCGATCAGCCGCCGAGCTCGGGAGTTAGGGTTAACGGTGCCGCAGTGGAATCAGGTTAAACCCCACGGCCCAGTGGTCGAGTCGCCCGGTTCTGCCGAAGGGCAGCAACCGTGAGTTTGGCCCCCTGGGAGGGTTCGGTTCGGTTGGTGCGCCGTCGGCAGGCGGTGGTCGGCGGATTTTTGGTCGTGTTTGCCCTGTTGGTGCTGCGGGCCATCGAAATCCAGGTGGTGCGTGGCCCCGAGCTGGCCCAGAAGGTGGCGCGACAAACGGTGCGCGACATCGAGGTGCCAGGGGAGCGGGGCCGGATCTTCGACCGCAACGGTCGTTTGCTGGCGATGAGTATCTCGGTCCCCTCGCTTTATGCCTTTCCCGATGCGGTGATCGACCCGGCGGGGACGGCGGCGACGGTGGGCAAAATCCTCGGGATCGCTCCGCGCAAACTGGCCAAGCGGTTGGCCCAGGGGGGCAATTTCGTTTGGCTGGCCCGGCAGATCAACCCCAAGCAGCAGGCCGCCATCGAACGGTTGAATCTGCCGGGGCTGAAATTCATCGAGGAGCCCAAGCGGTTTTATCCCATGGGGGTCGGCTTCGGGCAAATCCTCGGTTTTGTGGGGATCGACGGCAAAGGGCTGGAGGGGATTGAGTACCAGTTCGACGCGCTGTTGCAGGGCCGTCCGGGCAAGTACCGGATCCGCCGCGACAACAAGGGGCGTCCCCTGGATGAGATCGAGGTGATCGAGCCCTCCCTGCCGGGGCAGGATTTGGTGCTCAACCTCGATGCCCGGGTGCAGCAGATTGCCTTGGACGCCCTGGTACGGGGGGTGCGGCGCTGGAAGGCCAAGGGGGGGACGGCGGTGGCGGTCGAGGTGGAGACCGGCAAGGTGGTGGCGATGGTCAGCCTGCCGCTGTTCAACCCCAACAATTTTGCCGACTCCAGGCCGAGCGATTGGCGCAACCGGGCGGTGATGGATGCGGTGGAGCCCGGTTCGACCTTCAAAATCGTGACCCTGGCAGCCGCCATCGAACGGGGGGGGGTGACCCCGAAGGATCTGTGGTTCGCAGAGCAGGGGCGTTACCGGGTCGCCGACCGTTTCATCCACGACGTGCACGGCGAGGGATGGCTAACCACCACCCAGGTGCTGGTCAGCTCCAGCAACATCGGGGCGGTAAAGATCCAACAAAAGATGGGGGTCGAGCCCTTTCTGCAGACGGTGCTCGATTTCGGCTTCGGCAGCAAAACCGGGATCGACCTGCCCGCCGAATCGTCGGGGTCGGTGTTCACCGCGCCGACACCGGTACAGGCGGCGACCATGGCCTTCGGACAGGGGATTTCGGTGACGGCGTTGCAAATGGCGATGACGGCGGCGGCGATTGGGGACGGGGGGCTGCTCAACACCCCTCGGGTGGTGGCGGGCGGCGGCACCCCCCGCCCCCGCCGGGTCCTTGAGGAGGGGACCGCCCAAACCTTGAAGTCGATGATGGAGCAGGTGGTGATGGAGGGGACCGGCAAGAACGCGATCCTCCCCGGCTACCGGGTGGCGGGTAAAACCGGTACCGCCCAGAAGGTGGATGCAACCGGGGGGTACAGCTACGAGCACTGGCTGTCGGCCTTCGTCGGCTTGATTCCGGTGAAAAAGCCGCAATACGCCATCGTGGTCCACATCGACGAACCGACCGGGCGGGCCTTCGGTGGCACCGTGGCAGCCCCGGTGTTTAGAGAGATCGCCGCACGCACCATCCAGGTGCTTGGCATCCCCCCCGACGATCCGGCGGCTCAGGAGCCTTTGCTCCCCTTGAGCGAACCGGAGGTGGCCCAGGTCGACCTGAGCGGGGGGATGCCCGATTTAACCGGCCTGGATCTGCGCTCGGTGTTGGAGCTGCTCGACGGCAGCGGCATCGAGATCGATCCCAAGGGGGTGGGGTTGGTGGTGGCCCAAAGTCCCAAGGCGGGGCAGCCGTTCCCCGCGCCGGGGGGGAGCATCGCGCTGACCCTGGCTTCGGCCTCGATCACGACCTCGGGCGGGGAGCCCCAACAAAGGAAACAACCATGATCGCTTGGCGCGATTTGGCCGATATTCCGGTGGCGCTGGATTGGCGCCGTCCCCCTGCCACCGAGGCGGTGGGGCTGATCGCCCTGGATTCGCGCGAGGTGGTGGCGGGTCGGGGTTTGGTCATCCGCAGCCGCGACCCTGAGCAGGCCAGTGGTTATGCCCAGGCCGCCGCCGACAGGGGGGCCGCCTGGATCATCGCTGCTCCAGGAGTGCTCGTCCCCGAAACCCTGCCCGGCTCTGTGGCGCTGGCCGAGTGCGACGATCCGGCCCGGTGGGCCGGTTGGGCGGCGCAGCGGCTCGCAGGTAATCCCGCCAAGCGGCTGCACCTGGTCGGGGTGACCGGGACCAACGGCAAAAGCACGGTGGTGCATTTGATTGAGCAGGTGGCCCGTCATTTGGGGCGCAGTTGGGGGCGGATCGGCACCACCGGCCACTTCATTGCCGGACACGACCTGCCGACCCGCCACACCACCCCCGACGCGGTGGCGTTGGCGGGGCTGTTGGGGCAGGCGGTGCAAGGGGGGGACGAGGGGGTGGCGATGGAGGTTTCCTCCCACGCCCTAATGCAGGGGCGGGTCGCGGGTCTGGAATTCGCGGTGGCGGTGTGGACCAGCTTTTCGCGCGATCACCTCGACTACCACGGCGACATGGAGGCGTACCGGGATGCCAAGGCGCGGCTGCTGGCCCAGAGTCGTTACCGGATTCTGAGCCGTGGTACCTGGAGCGACGACCTGCCGGGGGAGGCCCGTTACGGGCAGGACGATCTTGAAGATCTGCGCCAGGAGCGCAGTGGGATGCACTTCACCGCCAGGGGCCCGTGGGGCGCGGTGGCGGTGCAAACCTCGCTGATCGGGCAATACAACGCCATGAATTTGCTGGCGGTGTTGCATGTGGCCCATGCCCTGGGCTGGCCGTTGGATCGGGTGGTCGCGGCCTTAAGCAAGGCGACCGGGGCGCCGGGGCGCATGGAGCGGGTGGGCGGGGCGGGACCGTTGGTTCTGGTCGATTACGCCCACACCCCCGACGGTCTTGAGGCGGCGCTCGGGGCGGTGATGCAGCTGCCCCACAGCCGGGTGACGGTGCTTTTTGGCGCCGGTGGGGACCGGGATGCGGGCAAGCGCCCCTTGATGGGGCAGGCGGCCAGCCGAGCCGGGAGGATCGTTCTGACCGACGACAACCCACGCGGCGAGGATCCGGCGGCGATCCGGGGGCAGATTCGGGCCGGAATCGTAGCCGGGGTTGAGGTGATCGAGATCGACGACCGGGGCACCGCCATCGAGGTCGCCATCGCCCGAGCCGCCGACGACGAGATTGTTTTGATCGCCGGCAAGGGGCACGAGACGACCCAGACGGTGGGGGGGCGGGTGCTCCCCTTCGACGACCGGCAGGTGGCGGCTCAAGCGCTACTCCATCGTGCCGGGAAAACCCCTTCATGAGTTCGGGCAATCGGTTGCTGGAGCGGTCGCTGAAAACACTCGGAGTGGCGTTCGCCCCCCCCTTGGGGCAAACGCCGACCGGGCTGGGGATCGACAGCCGCACCATCGGTCCGAACGAGATTTTTCTGGCCTACCGGGGCGAGCACTTCGACGGCCACGACTTCGTGGCCCAGGTTGGCCAGCGCGGGGTGGCGGGGGCGGTGGTACGCAGCGATTGGGATGGCCCGAGCCATCTGCCGCTGGCCCGGGCCGACGATCCCAACGCCCTGCTTGGCCGCTGGGGCGCCGCCCAGCGGCGGATTTGGGGGGGTAAGGTGGTCGGGGTGACCGGCTCCAGCGGCAAGACGACGGTGAAGGATCTGCTGGCGGCGGGGTTGGCTGATGGCTCGGGTGACACCGTACTGGCGACCCGAGGCAACCTCAACAACCTGATCGGGGTGCCGCTGACCCTGCTGCGTTTGGGTGAAGAACACCGGCTGGCAGTGGTGGAGATGGGGATGAACGCCCGGGGCGAAATCGCCCAACTCAGCCGTTGGGCCGCCCCCGATGTGGGGGCGATCGTCAACGTCGGTGCCGCCCACTCAGGCATGCTCGGCGGTCTCGATGGGGTGCGGCGGGCCAAGCTTGAGATCGCCTCGGGGATCGCCCCCGGCGGGGTGCTGGTGCTGCCCGAGGGGCTGAACGGCGCCCCGCTTCGCCCCGATCTGAAGGTGTTGCGCTTTGGCGAGGGGGAGGGCTGCGACGTGCAGGTCGTGGCGCGGCGCCCCAGCGGGACGGGGCAGCACCTTCGCTTGAGGGCAGAGGGGCAAACGGTTGAGGTTGATCTGCCACTGCCTGGCCCCCATCAAGGGGGGAACGTGGCGGCGGCGCTGGCGGTGGGGCTGGGGTTGGGGCTCGACCTTCAGAGGATGGCCAGGCGATTCGAGGCGATGACCCCTCCCGTGGGGCGGATGAACCGGGCGGGAGACTTCGGCGCGGTGACCCTTTGGGACGACACCTACAACGCCAACCCCGACTCGGTGCTGGCCGCCTGGCGTGCCATTGAGGAGCAAGCGGCTTTAGGTGGCGGCGAGCCGGTGCTGGTGCTCGGTACCCTCAAAGAGGTCGATCCCGCCGATCCTGCCTGGGGGCGACTGACCGGAGCGCTGGTCTCGGGCAGGGGCCGGTTGGTGGTGGTGGGGGACGAAGCGCTGGCCTGCCGTTTTCAAGGGATGGGGTCTCGCTGCCAATCCTTCGCAACCCAGGAGCAGGCGCTGGTGGCGCTGGCCGATTGGTGGCCCGAAGCGGGGGCGGTGGTATTGAAAGGCAGTCGGGCCGCCCGGATGGAGCGGCTTTTGGGGGGGGTGCAGGAGCGAATGAATCGGATTGAGATGCGGGGCAAAGCATGATTTACCACTTGGCGATGGCGTTTCAGGACCAAATCAGCGGCCTGAATCTGTTCCGGTACATCACATTCCGGGCAATCGGGGCGTTGCTTACCGGTCTGGTCATCGCCTTAGCGTTGGGCCCCGCGACGATCCGGCGGCTGGCGCTGTGGCAAGGCAAGGGGCAGCCGATCCGCACCGACGGTCCCCCCGCCCATCTATTAAAATCGGGAACCCCCACCATGGGGGGGCTGTTGATTTTGCTGGCGATGGTCATGGCCTCTTTGCTTTGGGCTGAGTGGACCAACCCCCTGGTCTGGGTGGTTTTGTTGACCACCGCCGGATTTGCCGCCATCGGCTACTGGGACGACTACCTCAAGCTGATCCGCCGCGATCCCAACGGCATGCCGTCCCGCTACAAGTTTTTGTTACAGCTCATCGTCGCCTTGATCGCGGCGATGGCGCTCAGCGCCCTGGGGATGGCCGACCGGGCGGGGGGCGATCTGGTGATCCCCTTCCTCAAGACGGTCCATTGGGATTTGGGCGCCTGGTGGATCCCCTTCGTGGTGCTCGTGGTGGTCGGCACCGCCAACGCGGTCAATCTGACCGACGGCCAAGACGGATTGGCGATTGGCCCCGCCATGGTGGCGGCGGTGGTGCTGGCCGCCATCGTCTACCTGTCGGGTCACGCCAAATTCAGTGAGTACCTGTTGCTCCCCTACGTGCCGGGAGCGGGGGAGATCGCGGTGATCCTCTCCTCGTTGACCGGGGCGGGACTCGGTTTTCTCTGGTTCAACGCCTATCCGGCCCAGGTCTTCATGGGTGACATCGGGGCGCTGGCCATCGGAGGGCTGCTGGCGGTGGCGGCGGTGGTGGTGGGGCAAGAGCTGCTGCTGCTGCTGCTCGGGGGGATTTTCGTGGTCGAGGCGCTCTCGGTCATGGTCCAGGTCGCCTCGTTCAAACTGCGGGGCAAACGGGTGCTGCGCATGGCTCCGATCCACCACCATTTCGAACTCAAGGGGTGGGCCGAACCGAAGATCACGGTGCGGTTTTGGATTATTTCGATCGTGTTGGGGCTGCTGGCCCTGGCGACGTTGAAGGTGCGCTGATGCGTGTCGATTGCTGGATCCTGGGGGTGGGAATTTCGGGGGCCGGTTTGGCCCGCGCCTTGAGCGGTCGCGGTCTGACCCTGGCGCTGAGCGACGACAAGATGGATCCCGCCACCCTGCAAACCCTAGCTGCTGAACTCGGGGCGCAGGTGTGGCCGGTCGATCCGGCCCTGGTGGCGCAGGCGGCGGCGATCACCCCCGCCCCCGGCATCCGGCCCGAGCACCCGGTACGGGCGGCGGCGCAGGGGGCGGGCAAGGTGGTGGGCGATGTGGAATGGCTGGCCCGGCTGCGCCCCGAACGGCTGCTGTGCGCCATTACCGGCACCAACGGCAAGTCGACGATCACCGCCCTGATCGCCCATCTGCTCGGGGTGGCTCCCAGCGGCAACATCGGTCGGGCGGCGGGGGAGGCGATTGCCGAGGTCGATACCGGCCCGCTGGTGGTCGAGGTTTCGAGTTTTCAGGCCGAGTTGGTCGCGACGGTGAAACCCAAGGTGGGGATCTACGCCAACCTGGCCCCCGATCATTTCGACCGCTATCCCGATTTGGCCGCCTACCACGCTGCCAAGGGGCGTTTGTTCGAGCGCATGGGATTGGGCGACACCCTGATCGTCGGGGCGGGGATTCCGACCGATTGGCTGGAGGATCGCCGTCGCGCCGGGGTTGAGGTGGTCGAGGTTGCCGAAAGCGACGATCCCCTGCTCGGCAGCGGCTTTGAAAATTTGCCGCTCCAACTGATCGGACGCCCCAACCGCTGGAACGTCGCGGTTGCGATTTTGGCGGCGCGGCAGCTCGGGCTCGACGAGGGGGTGCTCACTCGGCGGTTGTTGAGCTTCGAGCCGCTGCCCCACCGCATGGTGCCGGTGGCCCAAACCGGTTCGCGGCTGTGTGTCGACGATTCGAAGGCGACCAACGTGCACGCCGCCGCCGCCGCCTTACGCGGTTGGGCGCGGGGCGCTGGGGCGCTGTGGTGGATCGTCGGGGGGCTGGCCAAGGAGTACGACTTTTTAGAACTGGCCGCCGCCGCTCAGGGTTTAGAGATCCATCCCCTCTACTTCGGCAAGGATGGCCCCCGCATCGCAGCCCAGCTTCAGCCGCTGTTGGGGGGTGAGGTGGTCGCCGACATGGCGGCAGCGTTGGATCGGGTCTCAGGGGAGGGGGCGGTGCTGCTCTCGCCGGCCTGCGCCAGCTTCGATCTCTACACCTCGTTCGGGCAGCGGGGCGATCACTTCGCCGATCTGTGTCGGCAGCGGTTCGGGGCGCCGACGGCGCATCGGGTCGGCGCGTGAGCGTCGCCCTTCACGGCCACGGCTCCAGTCAGCGCCGACCGCTCCAGGTTTTTGTCGATCCCTGGATGCTCGGGATTGTACTGGCGTTGATTTCGGTGGGGGTGGTGTTCGTCTTTTCGGCCTCGGTCTGGTGGGCCCAGGCCGACCGGGGCGATCCCTACTTCTACCTGCGCCGCGAGGTGCTCTACGTCCTGATCGGCCTGACCTTCATGACCCTGGGGTGGGCGGTCGACTACCGGCGGCTGGCGGTGTACCGCAAGTGGATTTTTGGTTTGGCGGTCTTCGGGATGATGGCCACCTTCATGCCGGGGCTGCGGGTCGAACTCAACAACGCCAACCGCTGGATCGACATCGGCATGGTGACGGTTCAACCCATCGAGTTCGCCAAGATTGCGGTGATCGTCTACATGGCCAGCTTCTTCGTGCGACGCCAAGACCGCATTCAGGAGTTCTGGCGGGGGCTCTTCCCCCCCTTGGTGGTCATGGGGTTCATGGTCGCCATCGCCATGCGTCAGCCCGATTTTGGCGGGGCGATGATTATGGTGGCGGTCACCGCGCTGCTCTTTGTGATTGCGGGCGCCTCGCTGGTGCAGATGTTCGCCCTGCTGGCGATTGCCACCTCGTTTGCGACGGTAGCGGTCGGTTGGGCCGGGTATCGACAGGATCGGCTGACCGCGTTTCTCAACCCTGAGGCCGATCCACTGGGCAGCGGCTACCAGTTGCTGCAATCGCTCTACGCGTTCGGCCACGGGGGCTTAAGCGGGGTGGGGCTGGGGGAGTCGGTGCAGAAGGCCTTCTATCTGCCCGAATCGTTCAGCGATTTCATCCTGGCGATTGTGGGTGAAGAACTCGGGTTGATCGGCACCCTGGTGCTGCTGGGGCTGCTGGCGCTGTTTTTCGTGCGGGGGATGGTGATCGCCCGTTACGCCCGTGATGAGTTCGGCTACCTGCTCGCCTCGGGATTAACCCTGCTCATCACCGTCGAGGGGGCGATCAACGCCGCCGTGGTGATGGGGGCGCTGCCGACCAAGGGGCTGACTTTCCCCTTTGTTTCGTATGGCGGCAGCTCCTTGATGATGAGCTGCTTCTTGGTCGGGGTGCTGCTCAACATCTACCGGCAAGGGGAGCTGGCCCGGCGCAACCGGGCGGTCGCCGGGGCATGAAAGCGCCGAATCTGGTCATTGCGGGGGGGGGGACCGGCGGTCATGTCTTCCCCGCCCTGGCGGCGGCCAACGCCTGGATGGCCCGTCACCCCGGCGCCAAGGTGCTCTTCATCGGCGGCGAGCGGGGGCTTGAGAACAAGCTGGTTCCCGAGGCGGGGTTCGAGCTGATCGCCCTGCCGGTGGCGGCCTGGGTCGGCAAGCGCTGGGGCCATCGCCTCAAGGTCTTGATCGACCTGCCGGTGGCGCTATGGCGGGCCTACCGGGCGATCCGCCGGGTTGATCCGGTGGCGGTGCTGGCAGTCGGGGGATACGCGGCTCTGGCCGGTGGGGTGGCGGCAAGGGTGGCGCGGGTGCCGCTCTTGGTCCACGAGCAAAACGGCCGGGTAGGACGCACCAACCGGATTTTGGGGCGGCTCGCCGCCCGGCGGATGACCGGCTTTCCCGAGGCGGGATGGGGCGTCCCGACGGTGATGGTGGGCAACCCGGTGCGCACGGCGTTGTTCCAGGGCGACGGCCCCCGCGACTGTTTGGCGGTCTTGGGGGGGAGCCAAGGGGCGCGCAGTCTCAACCGGGGGATTCCGGCGGCGCTGGCCTGGTGGAAGCGCCAGGGGGGGCAGATTCCCCCGGTGCTGCACCAAAGCGGGGTTAGCGAGGCCGACGAGGTTCGGGGTGCCTACGCGCAAGCGGGGATCGAGGCGCAGGTGCTCCCCTTTGTGGCCGATATGGGCGGTTTTTATGGTCGGGCGGGGCTCTTGGTGGCGCGCTCCGGGGCGATGACGGTGGCCGAGATCGCCGCCACTGCCACCCCGGCGGTGCTGGTGCCGCTCCCCTGGGCCGCCGATGACCACCAGAGCGCCAACGCCGCCGCATTGGCCGATCTGGGGGGGGCGAAGGTTGCCAAGGAACCGCTGGAGGCAGAAACGCTGGGGCGCTTGCTGGCCGAACTTTGGGGTGACGAGACGACGCGGCAACACATGGCAGTCCAAGCCCGCACCATGGCCCGACCCGACGCAGCCGCAAGAATCGTGAACGAGATCGAGCAGATCGCAGGCATCGAGACCCAACAGGGGCATTCGTGAACAACGCAACCAACCTCGACATCGCCGACATGCACCTGCACATCGTGGGGATCGGCGGCATCGGTATGAGCGGCATCGCCAAGGTGCTGTTGACCCAGGGGTTCACGGTCAGCGGTTCCGATCTGCGCCGCTCCGAGCCGGTCGAGGCGTTGGAGCGGGCCGGGGCGCGGGTGTTTATCGGCCACGCCGCCGAGAACATCGAGGGGGCGACTGCGGTGGTGATCTCCTCGGCGGTGAAAGCCGACAACCCCGAGGTGGTCGAGGCCCGCCGCCGTCGCATCCCGGTGGTGCCGCGCGCCGAGATGCTGGCCGAGTTGATGCGCTTCAAAGCGGGGATCGCGGTGGCCGGCACCCATGGCAAGACCACCACCACCTCGCTGGTGGGCTGGCTGCTGGCGCAAGCGGGGCTCGATCCGACCCTCATCATCGGCGGCAAGGTCAACGCCTTCGGCACCAACGCGGTGCTCGGTCGGGGCAAATACCTGGTCGCCGAGGCCGACGAGTCGGACGGCACCTTCCTCCACCTGACCCCAACAGTGGCGGTGGTGACCAACATCGACCCGGAGCATTTAGATCACTACGGCACCTTCGAGGCGTTGCAAGAGGCGTTTCATCGCTTCGTGCAGTCGGTCCCGTTTTATGGCCGCGCCGTGGTCTGCGTCGACCATCCGGTGGTGCAGCAGCTGCTGCCCGATTTGACCCGTCCGGTGACCACCTACGGATTTTCGGCCGCCGCCCAGATGCGGGCCAAGGCGCTGGGCAGCGGCCGTTTTCAGGTCACCGCCTTCGGGCAGGACTGGGGCATCTTCGAGCTGCCGTTGCCGGGCAAGCACAACGTTCTCAACGCCCTGGCGGCGTTGGGGGTGGGGCACTTTCTCAAGCTCGACGTCGAGACGATGCGGGCCGCGCTGGCCAGCTTCGGCGGGGTAGGGCGGCGCTTCGAGCCGGTGGGGGAGCGGGACGGGGTGACGGTGATCGACGACTACGGCCACCACCCCAAAGAGGTGGAGGCGGCGCTGGAGGCGGGGCGCGAACGTTTCGGCGACCGACGCCTGGTGGTCTGTTTTCAGCCCCACCGCTACAGCCGCACCCATGATTTGTTCGAGGATTTTTGCCGCGCCTTTAACCACGCCGACTGTTTGCTGGTGATGCCGATCTACGCGGCCGGGGAGTCCCCCATTGAGGGGATCGACAGCCAGGCGCTGGTTGAGGGGATTCGGGCCCACGGCCACCCCTGCGTCGAGCTGGCGCCGGAGGATCCCCAAGGGCTGCTCGACGCCACCCTGAAATCGGGGGATGTGCTCATCACTTTAGGGGCGGGCAGTGTGACGCAAGTCGGCAGGCGTTGGGTGGGGGGGCACGCATGATCGCGCGCCCCAACGAACCGATGGCGCTGCACACCACCTGGCACCTGGGGGGGGCCGCCGATTGGTTCTTGCAACCCGAGACCGTTGGGCAGTGGTTCGACTGGTGTCGGGATCACCCGGTGGAGGGTCCGCTGCTGGTGATCGGGCGGGGAAGCAACATCTTGGTGCGGGACGGCGGGGTGGCCGGAACGGTCCTTTCGACCAAGCAGTGGAAGGGGCTGACGGTTCAGGCCGACGGTCGGGTGCGTGCCGAGGCGGGGGTGGCGGTTGCCTCCTTAAGCCGTGCCGCGCTCGACAAGGGGCTGACCGGCATCGAGTTTCTGGTCGGCATCCCCGGTTCGGTCGGGGGGGCAATCCGAATGAACGCAGGTGCCCACGGCGGCGAAATCGGCCCCCTGGTCACCGAGGTGGTGACCTGCGACCGCCACGGCAAGCGCAAGGTGTGGCGGGGCGATGAGATTCAGTGGCGCTATCGCCATTCCTCGATTCCCGAAGATCAGATCGTGGTTGAGGTGGCGCTGGAGCTACGCCCCGGCGAGGGGGGGGCGATCCGCAGCAAAATGGCGGCGATCATCGAGCGGCGCAACGCCACCCAGCCGTTGCATCGCCTCAACGCAGGTTCGGTGTTTCGCAATCCCGACGGCGATTATGCCGCCCGGTTGATCGAGGCGGCGGGACTCAAGGGGGCCAAGGTCGGAGGGGCGCAGGTCGATCCGATGCACGCCAATTTTATTACCCACGAGGGCGACGCCAGCGCCGCCGACGTGGAGCGGTTGATCGCCATGGTGCAAGAACAGGTTCATGCGAGGTTCGGTGTGACGTTGGTGCGTGAGGTGCAAATCGTGGGGAGGCCGGCATGAAGGTGCTGTTGCTGGCGGGGGGGCGCTCCGTCGAGGCCGAGGTTTCCCAAACCAGCGGCAACGCGGTCGAGGCGGCGCTGAAAAACCTCGGTTTCGAGGTGGTGCGGGTCGATCCCGAGGCCGACGGTCTAGAGGCGTTGCTGCGCTGCGAGGCCGAGGTCGCCCTCTTGGTCACCCATGGTCGTTATGGGGAAGACGGCGCCCTGCAGGGGGTGCTGGAGTGGCTGAAGATCCCCTACACCGGCTCGGGGGTCGCCGCCTCGGCCATCGCCATGGACAAAAGCCGCACCCGAATTCTGGCCCAGGCGGTCGGGGTGCGGGTGGGGGAGCAGATCGTGCCGGGGGCGGGGATTCCCCCCGGACGTTGGGTGGTCAAGCCGCAGCTCGAAGGTTCCAGCGTGGGCATCACCATCAGCGATGATCCCGAAATCTTGATGCAGGCCCAGGCCGAGCTGCTCGATCAGGGGGTGCCGGTGGTGGTGGAGCGCTTCGTGGCCGGGCGTGAGATCACGGTGCCGGTCTTCGAGGGACGCGCCATGCCGCCCGTTGAGATCCGGGTCGATCAAGGTTTTTACGACTACACCCACAAATACACCGGCGGCACCCAGTACGACGCCCCGGCGCAGATCGGCGAGGCGGCGACCGCCGCCTGCCAGCAGGCCGCCGAGGCGACCTATCGGGCGGTGGGGTGCCGGGGATTGGCGCGGGTCGATTTCATCCTGCCCGAGGGGGAGGAGCCGGTGATGCTCGAAATCAACACCCTGCCGGGCATGACCGGCAAATCGCTGGCCCCCATGTCGGCCAAGGCGATGGGGTGGAGCTTCGATGATCTGATCGCCCGGCAGTTGGCAGCGGCGCGGCTGGGATCCTGATGGGCGGCCAGATGGAGCGGCGTCCCTGGGAACGGTGGGCGGCGCTGGCCGGATTGCTGGCGGTGGTGGGCGGTGCGGTAACGGTCGGGGCGATGCAACTGCCGACGGCGCGGTTGGAACTGACCGGCCCCGACGATCTGACCGGTCCGGCGCGGGCGGCGGTCGCCCCGCTGGTGGCGGGTAAAAGCCTGGCCACGGTTGAGCTCGATCCGGTGTTGGGGGCAGTGTTGTCCGATCCGTGGGTCGCCACCGCCAAGATCATGCGGCGTTGGCCCGACCGGTTGGAGGTCGCTCTGAGTGAAAAACGGGGGGCGGGATTGGCCCATCGTGAGGGGGTGCTGGGGTGGATCGATCCCGATGGGGTCTGGATCGCCCCCGCCGAGCCCCGCCATCCCCCCGAGGGGGTGGTGCTCGAAGGGGGGGAGGATCCCCAGGGTTGGCGGGCGCTGCTTGCCGCCGAGGCGGCGTTGCAACAAGTGGCGCCCGGTTTGACCCGCTACGTGGCCCACCTGCATCGGGACGGTCGGGGGCGCCTATCGGCGGTGCTGCGTAGTGGCGGGGTGGTGCGGTTTGGAAGTGGCGATCCGAGCGCCTCGTGGCAGCGGCTGGAGCGGGTCGCCGCCGACGATCCCAAGGTGCTGCAAAGTCCCCATCTGATCGACCTGGGGGTGCCCAAGGCGGTGCTGGTTCGCACGCTGCAGGGCAGTACATCGTAATTCGACGGGGTTTCAGGCCCCGAGAAGCTGTTTTTACAGGAGGTCGCAATGGCCAAGACCAATCCCATCGTGGTGGGACTCGACATCGGGACGACCAAAATTGCTTGCCTCGTGGGGGAGGTCACCCCCGAGGGAGAGGTGAACATCATCGGGGTCGGCACCCACCCCTCTTTCGGTTTACGCAAGGGGGTGGTGGTCAACATCGACAAGACCGTCGCCTCGATCCGTCAGGCAGTAAACGAGGCCTCGATGATGTCGGGGGTCGACATCACCAGCGTGGTCACCGGAATCGCCGGTAGCCACATCGCCTCGCTCAACTCGACCGGGGTGGTGGCGGTGAACAATCCCAAAGAGATCAGCCAGAAGGATGTCGAGCGGGTGCTGGAGGCCGCCTCGACCCACCGTTGGGGGGGCGACCGCCACCTGCTTCATGTGGTCCCCCAGGAGTTCATCGTCGACGAACAGGATGGAATCACCGAGCCAGTGGGAATGGCCGGAACCCGCCTGGAAGCCCACGTCCACATCGTCACCGGGGCGGTGACCTCGGTCGACAACATCATCAAGTGCTGCCAGCGCTGTAGCCTCGATGTGGAGGACATCGTGCTGGAGCAAAAGGCCTCGGCGATGGCGGTATTGACCGAAGACGAGCGTGAACTCGGGGTTTGTGTGGTCGACATCGGCGGTGGCACCACCGACATCGCCATCTTCACCAACGGCGCCCTGCGCCACACCGGGGTGAAGGCGGTCGGCGGGGCGCATGTCACCAACGACATCGCCGTGGGGCTTTCGACTCCGATGCTGGAGGCCGAAAAAATCAAGGTGCAGTACGGCATCGCCACCGTCGAGGGATTGGGGGAGGGGGAGGACATCGGCATCGAGGTTCCCAGCGTCGGCGATCGGGTCAGCCGGCAGATCTCCCGCCATGTGCTCGCCTCAATCATCGAGGCGCGACTGGAGGAGCTTTTCGAGCTGGTCCGCCACGAGATCGAGTCCTCGGGCTATGGCGATTTGATCGCCTCGGGGGTGGTGCTCACCGGTGGCGCCAGCCAGATGCCGGGGTGTGTGGAGCTGGCCGAGGATGTCCTGGGTCGTCCGGTGCGTATGGGCAAACCGCGCTACGTCGGGGGGCTTAAGGATGTGGTCAACACCCCCATCCATGCCACCGGTACCGGCCTTTTGTTACACGCCGCCAAGCAGCGGGCCGCCGAGCAGCAGGCGCTGTTCCCCCGGGGATCGTCGCGGGGACGGCGAGAAAAAACCGGCCTGATCGGTCGGATGCGGCAGTGGATCGAAGAGCTTTTTTAAACCGGACCGGAAGAGGCCGGGCAGTTAATCAATAAACCGTTTTTGGCGCTCCCATCGGCGCCGAAGTCTGGGGGAGACCCCCCGAACAAACGATCGGTAGAGGAGGATCGACATGGCCATCGAATTCGACAACAGCATCGGGGAGGCCGACGTTGCACCACGTTCGCCCGCCTGCATTAAGGTCATCGGGGTTGGAGGCGCGGGATGCAATGCCGTCAACACCATGATCGAGCGGGGGGTAATGGGGGTGGAATTCATCGTCGCCAACACCGATGTCCAGGATTTGCGCCGCTCCAAGGCGGCCAAAAAAATCCACCTGGGCGACGAACTGACCCGCGGTCTGGGGGCCGGCATGAACCCCGAGGTGGGGCGTAAAGCGGCCGAGGAGGCCAGAGCCCTGATCGCCGACGCGCTGGAGGGGGCCGACATGGTCTTCGTCGCCGCCGGCATGGGGGGGGGGACCGGTTCCGGCGCCGCCCCCATTGTCGCCGAGGTCGCCCGCAGCCAAGAGGCCCTCACGGTGGGGGTCGCCACCATCCCCTTTGTCCACGAGGGGGGCAAACGCAACGAGATCGCCAAGCAGGGGATCGCCGATCTTGAGGAGCGGGTCGACACCCTGATTGCCATCCCCAACCAGCGGCTGATTTCGGTCATGCCCCGCAACGCGACCGTGCGCGATTCCCTGTTTTACGTCGACGGGGTGCTCTTCAACGCGGTGAAGGGGATCGTTGATCTGATTCAGTCCGAAGGGCATATGAACCTGGACTTCGCCGACGTCCGGGCGGTGATGAAAGACCGGGGCAAGGCGATCATGGGGATCGGTGAGGCGCAGGGTGAGGATCGGATGCTCCAGGCCACCATTCAGGCGCTCAAGCACCCTCTGCTCGAAGACATCGACATCAAGGGGTGTCAGGGGGTGCTGTACAACGTCACCGCCAACCCGGAATACCTGGGGCTGCACGAATTCAGCGATGCGGTCACCTACATTGAGCAGGCGGCGGGAGGCTCGGCCAAGATTATTCAGGGTCTGGTCTATGACGACACCATGCCTCCCGAGTTGGTGCGGGTGACGGTGGTCGCCGCTGGGATCGGTCAGGGGGAGCTGCGTCGCATGCGTCCAGTGACGGTCGAGCGTCCGGCGCCCCAGCAGGAGCGGGCAACCGGCACCTTTGGTGCCCATCCGGCCCAGCCCAGCATCGACACCCCGACCATCATCCGTCAGGGGGGGACGCATGTCCCTCGGCGTACCCGCAGTGGGGCGGTGCACAACAACCCCGAGCTGCCGGTCGAGGATCCCCTGGATGTGCCGACCTTCCTGCGTCGACAAGCCGACTGAGGATGGTCGCGCTTCAGGGTGGATGGACCCTGGAGCGTCCGGTTTGGCTTGAGGCAACCGCGCCCCTCGTGCGAGCGGTTGCAACGTGTGGTGAACCGACGGTCGCGCAACCGGCCGGGGGTGATGGCCCCCCTGTCCGGCGGCGCGGCCGATTCGCCAAACGGTTCGTTTCGGTGTTATGCTGCCCCGCAAAGCAGCAAAAGATTTTCCCTCCTCAAGATGAACAACTCCCGGTTCGAGTGGATTGATCCAGTCCAGCGCGTCATGCGTCAGCCGAACGGGTGCATCCGGGGATGGGGGTAAACCAGCTGGTTCGATGCCGAGAAGGGGTTCCACAGGTGGCCCTTTTGGACGGCATCCCACAAACATGGGTTGGAACATGATCGGCTGGAGGCCGGTTGGTCCGAACCGCAAACATTCAATAACCATCAAGGGATCGGTCGTGAAGTCGGTACGCATCGGAGGCGTTCCGTTCGAAGATCGACCCAAGGAAAGAACATCCACGTATGACCACCAAAATGCTGGTCCAGGCCGACCCGGAAGAGCTGCGCCTGGCAATCGTCGATACCGAACGCGACGAACTCCTCAACGTTGAAATCGAACCCGCCGACCACATCCAGACCAAAGGCAACATCTACAAAGCCAAGGTGGTCCGGGTCGAACCCTCCCTGCAGTCGGCCTTCGTCGAATATGGCGGACGCCGCCACGGTTTCCTCCCCTTCGGTGAAATCCATCCCTTTTACTACCGCAAGGGGGTCGATCCCAAGAAGCGTCCCCGCATTCAAGAGGCGATTGCCAACGGCACAGAACTCTTGATCCAGACGGTAAAAGAGGAGCGGGGGACCAAAGGGGCGAGCCTGACCACCTATCTGTCGCTGGCAGGGCGGTATCTGGTGCTGACCCCCATGTCGGATCGGGTCGGGGTTTCACGCAAAGCCGAGACCACCGGACAGCGCAAGCGGATGAAAGAGATCATCGCCAGCCTCGAAATCCCCGAAGGCATGGGGATCATCGTGCGCACCAACGGGTTGGATCAGCCCGAAAAAGAGATCAAACGCGATCTTGATTACCTGCTGCGTTTATGGCGCGGACTCGAAAAAAACCGGGATGAAACCAAGGGTGCGGCATTGCTGCACATGGAGTCCTCGCCGGTGATTCGGGCGATCCGGGAGTACTACAACGAGGAGATGGAAGAGATCCTCATCGACGACCCGGTGCTCTACCGCGATGCCAAGGACTACATGAAGGCGATCATGCCCAAGGCTGCCAAGGTGGTGCAGCGCTACAAGGGTAATGGGCCGCTATTCCAGGCATTCGGCATCGAAGCCAAGCTCGATATCATCCACCAACGCACCGTCAAACTCCCCTCAGGCGGCTCCATCGTTTTCGATGCCACCGAGGCGCTCACCGCCATCGACATCAACTCCGGCAAATCGACCAAGGAACACGGCATCGAGGAGACCGCCTACAAGACCAACCTTGAGGCTGCCAAGGTCATCGCCAAGCAGCTGCGTATGCGCGACATCGGCGGTCTGGTGGTCATCGACTTCATCGATATGGTGGGCAAGGAGCACATCAAGAACGTCGAAAAAGCGTTGGAAGAGGCCATGGAGACCGACAAGGCGCGGTTGCAATTCGGCAAGATCAGCGCCTTCGGTTTGCTTGAAATGACCCGGCAGCGTCTGCGCCCCGCCGTGCACGAGGCCCGCACCCGCGCTTGCCCCCACTGTCGGGGGACCGGGACGGTTCAAATTCCCGCCGCCCGGGCTTTGGCCCAGTTGCGGGCCATCGAAACCGAGGCCCGTAGCGGTCGCTATACCCAGTTGACCCTGGCCACCGATGCCGATACCGCCGTCTACCTGCTTAATGAAAAGCGCAGCGAGATCGACCGGATTCAGGAGCAATACGACCTGAAATTCCTGGTGGCGGTGGATCCGCATCGCGCCGAGACACACGGCTTCGAAATCGACCGGGAGCGCCGTAGCGGCGTCGTCAACGCCCCCAAAGAGCGGACCGAACGTCCCGCTGCCGCCAAGGATCAGCCGCAGACTCAAGTGGTCCCCGCAGCCAAGGCCGCAGCCGAAAACCCGGCCCCCGCCGCAGGTCGGCGTGGAGGACGTTCGGCCCCCATGGCGGCCCCGAGCAACGAGGCCAATCCCGGTGGATTGGGGTTCTTCGCACGCCTGCTGCAAGAGATGGAGATCCCCTCCTGGGGGATGGAATCCTCGACCGACAAAGCACAGGAACCGGAGCTCTTTGAGCCCGACATCGAAGCGGTGGTCGAAGCGCCCCTTGAAACGAGCCAAGTCGGCACCGACATCGCAGCAGAGATTGTCGAGAGCACTGCCGAGCCAGAGGCAGCACCCCGCAAACGAGCCCCCCGTCGCCGTAAACCGGCATTGAAGTCCTCCGAGCGCAAAGAGGAGGCTCCGAAGGAGAATTCCCCCCCCCAAGCGGCCCCCAAGCGGCGGGCACCCAAGAAAGCGCCCGCAAACAAAACGGGAACCGGCGAAAGCCAACAGGCGACCGAACAAGAGGGGGTTTCGAGCGGAGAGGGTGAAAAGGAGCCGACCAAAGGGGCTCGTCCCCGTCGTCGTCGGGGACGTCGCGGCAGTGGCAGTTCGGCGGCTGCGGGCGCGGCTGAAACCGGCGGCGGAGCAGGGGCCGCCGAGGCAGCGCCTGCCCCTGTTGCCCCCACCGAGCCGCAAGCATCGTGAGCCGTTACGAGGTTGTTGCCGAAGAGGCCGACGTCGGACGGCGTATCGACGCAGTGTTGGCAGCCCACCTTGAGGCGTTCTCCCGCAGTCGTGTGCAGGAGCTCATCAAAGAGGGGGCGGTGCTCGACCCATCGGGACAGCCGGTCAAAGGCAGCGTCAAAGTGGCCGAGGTAGGGGAGTCTTGGGTGGTCGAGGTGCCCGAGGTTCAACCTTGGTTCCTTGCTCCGAGTGATCGCCCCCTCGATATCCTGTATGCCGACGCCGATGTGGTGGTGGTGGTGAAACCGGCCGGGTTGGTGGTCCATCCCGGCGCGGGACAAGAGATCGACTCCTTAGCCGCCCGCCTGCTTTATTGGGCGCGAAACCAGGGTGGGGGGCTCTCGAACATCGGCGGTGTCGACCGCCCCGGCATTGTTCACCGCCTCGACCTCGATACCTCGGGGGTGATGGTGGTGGCCCTCAACGATCCGGCCCACCGCAAGCTTTCGCGTCAATTTTCAAATCACACCATCGAGCGGCGTTACCTGACCGTGTTGCATGGTGAGGTGCCGGTAATGCGCAAGGTCGATGCCCCCATCGGGCGTCATGCGCTCGACCGGATGCGCATGACGGTGCGCGAGGATGGCCGTCCCGCCCTGACCACCTTCTATTGTAAAGAGCAGTGGTCGACCGCCGCGCTGGTCGAGGCGGTGCTGGGCAGTGGCCGGACCCACCAAATCAGGGTGCACGCCCGCTACATCCGACATCCGGTAGTGGGCGATTCGGTGTACGGCTTTGCCCCCCGCATTCCAGCCAATGCCGACGAGGCGCAGCGCGACCTCATTCAGCACTTCCCCCGCCAGGCCCTACACGCCCAAACCTTGGGGTTCGATCATCCCGTCAGCGGCGAACGCCTGACCTTCACCGCCCCCCCGCCAGACGATATGGCGCTGCTCATCGAGGTGTTTCGGGCATGTGGTTGACCCACCCCGAGTGGGATCGTCGTGGCTGGGTGCACGGCTTTACCCAACGCAGTGGTGGCGTCAGCTCATCCCCCTACGAAAGCCTAAATCTGGGGGTGAATACCTGCGACGATCCGCGCAAGGTTCGAGAAAATCGCCGCTTGCTGGAGGTGCGGATTCCTGGACGGTGGCATCGGGCGCGGCAGGTGCATGGCAATCGGGTGGCGGTGGTGGTGGAGGGGGTTGAAGGCGATGATCGGGTTGAAGCCGACGCGTTGGTCAGCGACCGCCCCGACGTGGTATTGGCGGTGGGGGTGGCCGATTGCCTGCCGATCCTGATCGTCTGTCCCGATGTTGGGGCGGTGGGGGCGATCCATGCCGGTTGGCGTGGTAGCGTCGCCGGGGTGCTTCCCGAAACCATTCGGGTGCTTTGTGATCGCTACCAAGCTGCCCCCGAAGCGATGCAACTGCTCATGGGCCCCTCAATCCGTCCCTGTCATTACGAGGTCGACGCCCCGGTGATCGAGGCGGTGACCGGTCTGGGGCTCGATACCCCTGATGTTTTACAAGGAGAGGGGCTTCGACGCAGGCTCGACCTCATGATGTTCAATCGGCTGCTGGCCGAACGAGTCGGTGTCGAGTCGGCCCATATCGCACGACTCGACCTCTGCACCGTCTGCGAACAACATCGACTCTTTTCGTACCGCGCTCAAGGCCCCGAGACCGGGCGCATGAATGCCTTTATTGGATCGAAGGGGATCTGCCGATGAAGCAAAGCAGGTTATGGCTGGCCGCCGGGTTGGTCGCAATAAGTCTGTCAACCGCCTGTTCCCCCCCGCCCCCCCCCGAATCGCTGAGCGCCGATGAGCTATTTCAACGGGCTCAAGAGCACATGGATTACGCTCGGTGGGAGCCGGGCGCTCGTGCCTTTCAGGACATGATTCGCATCCACCCCTATGACGCCAAGGCCATCGAGGCGCAGTTGCGGTTGATCTACTCGCGATACCGCAACAATGAGCCCTTTGCAGCGTTGGCCGAGATCGATGCCTTCTTGTCCGAACATCCAAGACACCCTTTGGCGCCCTACGCCGCCTACATGAAGGGGTTGATCCACTTCGAGCAACGCTCCACCGCCGACCGGGAGCAGCGCGAAACCAAGGATGCCCTCTCTGCCTTCCGCGATTTGGTCGGTCGGTATCCCGATAGCCGTTACGAAGCCGACGCTCGGCATCGGATGGCTGAATTGCAGGGGCTACTGCTTGCCCACGAACTTGAAATTGCCCGTTACTATCAAGTGCGCGAACTTTGGGTTGCAGCGCTTTCCCGCTACATCGGCGTTGTCGACAACTCCGAAGCCACAGGCGCGACCCTGTTTGCCGCTTGGGAGGGGGCGGCTCAGGCTTATGAAGCACTGGGTCGTAGCGAGCGGGCCCAAGAGGCGCGTGAGGCGGCTCGACAGGCCAAGGCTCAAGAGGTATTGCAGTGGCAACAGAAAGGGGGCGATCTCTCCACCCCGCCCCAGGCAATCCCATGATTGTGGTCGCCAATCGCATTCCGGTCGCCGAGGGGCATGAAGAGGCATTTGTCGAACGTTTCAAAACCAGAGCCGGGGAGGTGGAGCGGCAGCCGGGCTTTATGAGGCTTGAGGTACTCAAGCCCCTGCAGAGCGACTACCACGTGGTGCTGACCTGGTGGCAGGACGAAGCATCCTTTAAGGCGTGGACAGAGTCCCCCGCTTTCGCTCAAGCCCATGCCCGCCGCCCAAAACCCGAAATGTTCGCCGGTCCCAATCAGTTCGAGATGCACGAAATCGTCATCCTTCAAGAACCAAGCCCTTCCCGCGAAGTATCCCAGTAGATCCTCCGCCTGCGGTCACACTCCTCCAGAGGTCGGCCATGACCCTCTCCCTCGATCCCAAGCAAGAAGTTCGGGTCATGATCGGCGCCAGCGAGGCCGACGCCGACCTGCTCTACGCATGCCGCATGTTTGTTCCCGATCCGGTGCTCTGCATTGTGCAGGGGGCGACCACCTACCTGTTTCTAAGCGAACTCGAATACGACCGGGGCACGCGCCAAGCTCGAGGATGCGTGGTTCTGCCGCTGGGTACCTTTGAACAGTGGTGGCGTGAACAAACCGGGGGTGCGAGGCCGAGTTTGGCGACTCTGGCTGGTAGCCTGATGATGGACCGGGGGATTGGGACGGTCACCGTTCCCAGCCACATGTCCATTGCCGCCGTGCGCGATTTGGAACGA
>MNWR01000009.1 GCA_001872725.1 Proteobacteria bacterium CG1_02_64_396
CGCCCCATCGCCCGCTCCTCCGGGGGGTAGGCGGGGGCAATCGAGCGGTCGAAGCTGGGCAACCGGGTCAGCCGATGCAGCGGAATAAAGACATGCTGCGGCGGCGGTGACGGCTCAACCTGGGGGGGCGCCGGTTGGGGCACAAGCGGCTCGGGCTCAACCTCTACCGGAATCGGCTCAGGGGGAAGCGGCTCGGGCTCGGGTTCATCCAGCGTCGCCGTTTCGGGCAGCGGCGGCGGCGGCGGCGGTGGAGGCGGCTTGGGTTCAGGCGGTTTCGGCTTGGGTTTCGGTTGGAGCGTTGGTGGCTTGGGGAGCGGCGGCGGAGGCTGCTGCACCTGGGGGGTCACCGCTTGCTCGACCACCCGGTCGACCTGCAACACGGGGCGGTCGCTGTTGGTCGCGTTGGAAGAGGTGAACCCCGAAGCCAGCAGCAATCCATGCAGCAGTAGCGAGATCGTGACGGCGGGCCACCAGTGGCGCAGGGAGCGCCGAGGTTGCCGCCAGGGGGCTCCCTCCCCCGTGGTCGGCGTGCCCTGTTCGATCATTGATTTGGCGTTTTGCCTGCGCCACCCGAGCTTTCGGGGACGGTGGCGATGGCCATGCGGTTCAGCCCCACCGATTTGGCGGCGTCCATCAGCCGCACCACGAAGCGGTGGGGGGTCTGGCTGTCGGCCCGGATGATGACCTGATACTCCGGATCGCGCCGGGACTGGTTGAGCAGCCGGTTTTCGAGGTCATCAAAGGGGACGAGTTCGGCGCCAAACCGGTACTCCCCCTCGGCGGTGATGGTCACGGTGATCTCTTTTTTCTCTTGTTCGGCATCCCGATGTTTGGAGCCGGGCAGATCGACCTTCAGGCCGGGAGCCTGGACGAAGGTCGTGGTAATCATGAAAAAGATCAGCAGCAAAAAGACGACGTCGACGAGCGGGGTGACGTCGGGCATCAGTCTCGGTTTGTTTCGGGTGCGAAAGCGCATGGCTTAGCCCCCGCGCTTTTCGCCGAGCAGATCGAGGATGTAGACGGTGTGTCCCTCCATCTCGACCGTGTATTTCTCGACCAACCCCTCGAAATAACGGTGGGCCACCAGGGCCGGAATGGCGATGGTCAGACCGGTGGCGGTGGTAATCAGCGCCTCGGAAATACCGGCCGCGAGCACCGCCGGATCGCCCACCCCCTGCACCGAAATCACGGTGAAGACCTTAATCATGCCGGTGACGGTACCGAGCAGCCCGAGCAGGGGCGACGAGGCGGCGACGGTTCCCAAGGCGTTGAGGTAGCGCTCAAGCCCGGCCGCCTCCCGACGCCCGACCTCCTCCACCGCCTCTTTAATCACCTCGCGGCCATGTCCAGCGTGTTGCAACGCGGTCTCCAACACCCGAAAGATCGGCTCGCTACGTTCGCGGGCGAAGTTACGGGCCGCCGCGACCCCTTGGGCGTCGAGCAGGTTTTCAAGGTTGCTCAGGGCGTCGCTGGGAATCACCTGACCCCGGCGCAGCGACCACCCCCGCTCCAAAATCACGGCCACCGCCACCAAAGAGAACAGCAGCAGCGGCCACATCACCGGGCCACCTTTGACGAATAAATCGATCATGAGCCTTTTCCGCGTTGGTCTTGAGGAAGACCCGTTCCTCCAGTCACTTCTGGGATCGAACCCTAAAAAAGGGGGATCAACAGGGCGACCGGACTGCGACGAACGGACCGAAAACTGGGACGAATGGTGAAAAGCCGTTTCAAACCATATTGCCCCCACCGAGTGGGGGCGCATGATGCCACTACATCCAACCCCCGACAAAAGAGGGAGCGTATCGCAATGACCGCACCAACCCCGCTGGACGACTTGATCTCCCTGGCCGATCCGATTCGGGCTCAGCACTCGGCCCGCTATTTCAAGACCGGGCCAGGACAATACGGGCAGGGGGATCAATTCTTGGGGCTGACCGTCCCCAAGGTGCGGCGGATTGCCAAGCGCTGGCGCGACCTGCCTTTGGCTGAGGTGGAGGATTTGCTGCACTGTCCCTGGCACGAAGCGCGGCTTTTGGCGCTGCTGATCTGGGTGGGGCAGTGCGAGCGGGGCGACGATGCTGTGCGCCGAACGATCTGCGACCGTTATCTGGCCCACACCGCCTTCATCAACAACTGGGACCTGGTCGATACCTCGGCCCCCACCATCGTCGGGGGGTGGTTGTGGCGTCACCCCAACCCTCCCCTGCTCGACCGGCTGGCCGTTTCCGAAAGCCTGTGGGAGCGTCGCATCGCGGTGCTGGCGACCTTCACCTTCATCAAAAACGGTCGCTTTTTAGAAAGCCTGGAATTAGCCGAAGGGCTGCTGGGCGACCGGGAGGACTTGATCCACAAGGCGGTGGGGTGGATGTTGCGAGAGGTCGGCAAGCGGGATTTCGACCTGGCGCTGACCTTCGTCCAACAACACTGCCGCACCATGCCCCGCACCATGCTGCGCTACGCCATCGAGAAATACCCCGAGGGGTTGCGGCAAGATTTGCTCAAAGGGCAGGCGTAACCGCCCCCCCTCCTTTTTGTTCACCCACGCTGGAACCGAGCCGTTCCCTGTGGTCCGATAGACACGGGCATGTTGCCGACCACCGGTAACTTAACCTCGTCAGGGAAGAGACCATGCGCCTACGTCCCAGTCACATCCCCCGCCTGTTGTTGATCAGCTACCTCCTCAAAATCGGGATGGTGGCGCTGCTCGGGTTCGTCGCCCTCTCGGGGTTGATGACGATGCGCGACACCACCCTCGACATCTACCGCCACCCCTTTGCCGTCAGCAACGCTGCCATGGATTTCCAGGTCAACGCCCTCGCCATCCGCAAGAACATGCTCGAACTGGCGATGACGACCGATCAACCCCGAGCAGCGGTCCTCGCCCAAAACATCGAAGATGAAGGCCGTGCGGCAAGCCGACATTTGAGGTTGGTACGTGAGGGATTCTTGGGCGACGTGCGGCAGGTTGATCAAACCGCAGCGCTCATGGCGCAATGGACCGGCCTGCGCGGCACCATTGCCCGACTCGTGCAACATGGAGACAACGACCAGACCCTGCATTTGGCCACGACCGAGGGCAACCGCCTGTTCGCGCAAATCGAGCAACACACCACCTACGTCGTCGACTACGCCCGCCACCGGGCCGAGCGGTACGTCGACGCTGCCGATGTTGCCTTTGCCAAACAGGTGACCTGGCTGTGGTCGCTGGTGGCGCTGGTCATCATGTCGATCATGCTTTCAAGCCTATGGGTGATCGCCAAGGTTTCCCGGTTGCACGAAGAGGTGGAACGCCAGGCCCACCACGACCCCCTGACCGGCGCCGCCAATCGCCGTTTCTTTGTCGAGCTGGCCCAACTGGAACTCGGCCGGGCTCAGCGCGAGGGATGGAGTACCTCGCTGGTGCTGATCGACCTGGACCGTTTCAAAATCATCAACGACGAATACGGCCACCATGCAGGTGACCTCGCTCTGAAGCACTTCACCGAGGTGGCCCGCGAGGTGCTGCGGGACAGCGATGTCCTGGGTCGGATCGGGGGGGACGAGTTTGTGGTGCTGTTGCCGCAGACCCATACGCAAGAGGCGCTGCGCATCGCCGAACGATTGCGTCGGCAGCTCTCCTCCCACCCCCTGATCTTGCCCAGCGGGACCAAAATCCCCCAGACCCTCTCGGTCGGCATCGCCACCGCCTCCCCCGCCCGTCCCAACCTTGAGGCGGTGCTGCGCCGGGCCGACACGGCGCTCTACTGGGCCAAGGAGGATGGGCGCAACAATTGCAAAACCGCCGATTCAGACCTGTTTTCCGATACCGGCACCTTTCAGGCCGATGTGCCCACCCGCGGCTAACCGCCGCCCCTCCCCCTTTTCGGCTATGCTTCAAGCATCTCGCCCAGACGTTCGGGCCTCTACGGGGGGAAATCCCCGCTGCGCAGTACCACCATCGGACGCCGGTTTGGGTCCGAGGAGCCTTTGTGTCTGAGCCCCTGCAGTTCCAGTTCGAAACCCTCACCCTCGGCGGTCACGACTACCAAATCCGCTCCCTGCTCGACCGGCAACAGTATGACGACCCCGACGGGGCGGCGGCCCGCGCCGGAATCAACTCCGCCACCTGGCCCCTGTTCGGCATGGTCTGGCCCGCCTCGAAGGTGCTGGCCGAGACCATGTGCGACTTCCCCATTGCCGGTAAGCGAATTTTAGAGGTTGGCTGCGGCACGGCACTGGCCAGCATCGTTTTGCGCCAGCAGGGCGCCGACATCACCGCCAGCGACCTCCACCCCATGGCCGACCCCTTCTTGGCGGTCAATCTGGCCCTGAACGATCTGGAGCCCATCCCCTTCGATACCGGCAGTTGGAGCGACGGCTCCGAGGCGCTGGGGGAATTCGATCTCATCATCGGCAGCGACCTGCTCTACGAACGGGACCACCCCAGCCAGTTGGCCGACTTCATCGATCGCCACGGCGGATGCGACGCCGAGGTGATCCTGGTCGACCCCAAGCGGGGGCAACAGGGACGCTTCGGCAAGGCAATGGCGGCGTTGGGATTCGAGCAAAGGGCCGACCTACCCACCCCTGCGGTGGAGGGGGAGGCGTTCTTCGGGGGACGGGTGCTGAATTTTGTGCGGGGGCCGACGCAGGAGGGCTAACCCCCGGAAAGGAGGCTGCCGCCCCCCATCGCGCCGAGGGCGGCGCTCCTACCGCTTGACGCGATCGCCCCCCATCGCGCCGGGGGCGGCGCTCCTACCGCTTGATTTGCATGACCTGCATCGCCCGGCAGCACCCGCGCACAAAGCGCCATCACCACGAAATCAACAACCTCGCCCGCAGGTCGGTCCCCCTCACACGCCTTGCCCGCTCATTCTTGAGCCTGTCGAAGGATGCGCCCGGAATGACGCCTGAGGTTGAAGAGGGGCGCGAGGGGCGCATGCCTCTTCATGCGCGGGCAGATGTCCCACAACCGTCGATGGCTGGTTTGAGATCAGAGGATCCCGGGCAGCGCTCACGCACGGTCAGGAAACCCCACGCCCTCCACCCCGTTTTCTGCCCCCGCCAACAGCTTGCGTTTGGCCTGCCGCCCCAATTTTCGATCGCCGCCTCCCGGCGCAGGGCCGAGCCCCGGTCATGGTTCTACTCCTCATCGACCCGCGTCTCGCCCCCCCCGAAGAACTTGGCTCCCTTGCCCGAGCGGTGTTCTCAGCAACCTCCGTGGCCGATTTTGGTAGCCCATCCCTGGGCCGCTCGGAGGCGCCGATTCAATCGGCGCCTCCCTAAGGTCGACGCCCCCCTTCGTCTCCTCCAGGGTTGACTCCAGCGACATACTCCCCACATGAACGCGCAGTCGTCCAAGATCTTCGGCCTGAGGTGTCTTCCGATCCAACCGGAGCATCCCGGTCTGGAGCACCCCGGTCGGGCACACGATTTGCGAGTCGTTCGCAACCGAGACTACACGCAGCATGGACCTCACCAAATTTTGTGTGCCTTTGGAGTCATCGCGACTCCATGCGCGTGACAAAAATGGGAGCTTTTCTCATGCCACCTTCCCAAAATTGGCCTTACATCTCTGGCGACAATACCGCCTCCTTCCCTCCAGCCCGCCCCCCCCGTCCACTCTATTTCGCCTTGCTCTTTCTCGGACTGGCCTGCCTGCCGTTGCTCTTTGGCTCCCTCCTCGTTCGACTTCACGGCCCCCAATTGCAGGCCGCAGCCATCGACGATCTGAGGGCCATCGCCGATCTGAAAGCGGCGCAGATTGAAAGATGGTTGGCCGAACGTCGGGCCGACGCCGAGGTCGTCGCCCACGATGCCGATTTGATCGACCGCATCGCGCAGATGTTGACCTCCGACGCCCCCCTGGCTCGACAAAGGGTTGGCGACCATTTGGCTTGGCTGCAACACGCTTATGGGTACAACGCCATCCTGCTGCTCGACGCGACGGGGCAGGTGGTGATGCAACGACGGCGTGGGCGGGACGAGCAGGAGATGATCGATCCCGATCTCCTCGCACTGGCGTGGCGAACCGGAACCATCCAACGCAGCGACATCTACCACGATCCGGTCGGCGAACAACGTCTCGATTGGGTCATCCCCCTGTTGTCGCGCCATGAGGGGGTAAGCCGACCGCTTGCCGCCATCGTGCTGCACACCCCCCCCGCCGACTTTCTGTTCCCCTTGATTCAAACCTGGCCCACCCCGAGCTCCAGCGCCGAAACGGTGCTGATGCGTCGCGACGGCGAGGATGTGATCTACCTCAACGAGCTGCGCCACCGTCACGACCGGGATGCAAGGCTGCACCTACCCCTGAAACAGGCCGAACTGGCCTCCGCCGCCTTACGGGACAACCGCCCCCGAACGCTGGCAGGCAGGGACTACAGGGGCGTCGAGGTGTTGGCCGCCTTCCATTCGATTCAGGGAACCCCCTGGTTATTGGAAGCGAAGATCGACCGCGCCGAAGTGTTGGTTCCACTCGACGATTTGACCTCCTGGGCTGTAGGGGTCGCCATGGCCGCCGCTTTGGGGTTGGCGATTGCGGCGGTGATGCTGTGGCGGCAGCAACAGCGGGCTGCCGATTGGGCTCATCGCGCCCAGCTCTCGGAGCGAGACCATCTTCTAACGCTCTTCTACGACCTTCCCCTCATCGGAATGGCCATCGCCCCGGTCGACAGTAAACGCTGGCTGCACGTCAACGACCGTCTGTGTCAAATGCTCGGCTACACCGCCGAGGAGCTGACGGCACTGACCTGGGACGAGCTGACCCACCCCGACGATCTGGGCAAAAACCTCGAACTCTTCCAGCAGGCTCTGCGTGGGGAGATCGACAGTTACAGCATGGACAAACGTTATCTGCGCAAGAACGGCAGCACGGTCTACACCGAGCTGCATGTCCAACTGGTCCGCAACTCCGACCACTCTCCAAAATTCTTTGTCGCCACGGTTCAAGACATCACCTCCCGCAAGCAAGCAGAGGCGCGACTTGAGGCGCTCAACCGGCTCTACGCCACACTGAGCGCCACCAACAAGGCGCTGGTTCACCACCGCGATTTGAAAAGTGTGTTCGACGAAATATGCCGGGTAGCGGTCGACGTAGGGGGGTTCGGGTTGGCCTGGATCGGCCGCGTCGACGAAGAGGGCAAAAGCATCGAGGCGATCGCCCGGGCAGGGGAGCGCGAGGATTACCTGCAGTCGATACACATCGTTTTGGACGATCCGATTTTCGGGCAGGGCCCCACCGGCAGGGCGGCCCGTCGCGGCTTGTTCGTGCTGTGCAACGACATCGCCACCGAGCCCCGCATGGACCCCTGGCGTGAGCAATTGCAGCGGCACGGGCTGGCCTCCACGGCCGCCTTTCCGATCGTTGTCGATGAAAAAACCTGGGGGGTCTTGAGCCTCTATTCCCAACAAACCTGCTTCTTCGACGACGAAGAGGTCAACCTGCTCGACGAGATGGCCGAGGACATCGGACTGGCCATCGAGTTGGAACAACTGGAGCAAAAACGGCTCGCCGCCGAGTCGGAACTCCGGGCGAGGGAGGCCCTTTTTCACACCCTGGCCCGGATGGCCCCGGTCGGCATCACCCGTTACAACGCCAATGGCATGCGGATCTACGGCAACGAACGGTGGAGCCAAATCACCGGCATGGAGAGGACCCGAGCCCTCGGCGATCAATGGCTGGCCTGCATCCACACCACCGACCGTCCCCGGGTCCGCGAGGCTTGGCAGGAAATCGTGGCCCAGGGCGAGGGGTTTATCGGGGAATATCGGGTGCGTCGCCCCGACGGCACCATCGTGTGGGTCTACGACCAAACCGCTGCCGAACGGGACAACGCGGGCGCCATCAGCGGCTTCGTCGGCACCTTGACCGACATCTCCGCCTTGAAGGAGGGTCAGGCGCAACTCAATCGCCTGACCTACCACGACACCCTGACCGGTCTGCCCAATCGCGACCTGTTCCAATCAAGGCTCGAACACGCCGTATTGCAGGCCCAACCCCAGGGGGACACGGTGGCGGTCCTCCTCATCGACCTTGATCATTTCAAGCAGATCAACGACGGCTTGGGGCACCCGGCGGGCGATCTGCTCCTCAAGCAGGTGGCCGAACGGATGCGGCGGCGGTTGCACCCCGAGGACACCCTGGCTCGGCTCGGCGGGGATGAGTTCGCGGTGCTGATCGAGCATCTCGACCACGTCGAGGAGGGTGGGCGGATCGCCCAGGGGTTGATCGAGGTGATCGACCCCCCCTTCGTGTTGGAGGGGGGGCACGAGGTGTTCGTCACCGCCAGCGTCGGCATCAGCCTTTTCCCCAACCACGGCAGCACCGCCCATACTTTGATGCAGTTTGCCGACACCGCCATGTATCAAGCCAAAAATCACGGCCGCCATAGTTTCCGCTATTACACCGACGCCCTGACTCAAACGGCGATGCGCCGTCTTTCGTTGGAAAACAAACTGCGCCGAGCGCTCGAAAAAGAGGCATTCGAGGTCTACTACCAGCCGCAAATCGACCTGAAATCGGGTCGGATCGTGGGGGCTGAAGCGCTGCTGCGCTGGACATGTGAAGGCAGCCCGATCCCCCCCAGCCGTTTCATCCCCATCGCCGAGGAGACCGGCTTGATCAATCCGTTGGGGGAGTGGGTACTGCGCAACGTCTGCCGTCAGGGGCAAATCTGGCGAAGCGAGGGGCTTGAGCCCATCCTTTTGGCGGTCAACCTTTCCCCTCGACAATTCACCCAAAGCGACCTGTTCGAACGGGTCGAAGCGATCCTGGCCGAAAGCGGTTTGCCCCCCCATTGGCTCGAAATCGAATTGACCGAAAGCGCTTTGATGAGTGAAGGGGGCAACCCGGCCCACCTGTTGGACCGCCTGAAATCGCTGGGGCTGCATCTATCCCTGGACGACTTCGGCACCGGCTATTCCTCGCTGTCGTACCTGCGCCGCTTTCCCCTGGACAGCATCAAGATCGACCGTAGTTTGGTACGCGACATCCCCCATCATGCCGACGATCTTGAGATCGTCAGCGCCATCATCGGGCTGGCCCATAACCTGGGATTGACGGTGGTGGGGGAGGGCATCGAAACCCGGGAACAACTAGAAACCTTGCGCGGCAAAGGTTGCGACCGTTGCCAAGGGTACCTCTTCAGCAAAGCAGTCCCGGCGCAAGAATTTGCAGCGCTGTTGCGCGAACCGGCGCGCTATGGCCTCACATCAGCTTCAGCCACACCCGCAGCAGACCGCCCTCAACGATCACCTCATTCACGGTCGCCTTAATCTGTGTAGATCGGGTTGGCTGGCCAGCCAGTCGGTGTGCAGCGCCCTCGCTACGTAGCGAGCCGTTTTGCTGCACAAGGGGTTTAAGGAAGCGCTGATTTATTCGCGCTTCCGAGCGCCCCAGGGATGGGTCGCCAAAATAGCGCTGTCGTAGGAGGCGACCAAAGTCGCCGAAGCTCTGCTTTTGGTTTTTGCGTAGCGTGCCGATTCAAGGCAGGCGGCCTTTAATCAGCGTTTCTTTAAGGTGGACGCACCGCAGAGCCTCTCCCCTGTGGGCACTCATGCGGGCGGAGGGTGGCGTGGCGGGGTTGCCTCTTCAGTTCGGGGACAGCAGCCACACAGGTGACCACAAAAACACCCCTCGAACCGCGTCATTCCGGGGCGTGCAGGGAACCCTGAATCCACCCCAACCCCCATCCTCACCATGGATCGAACCGGTTGTGCCAACGGGTGAATCCGGGGTGCGCTGTGCTCATCTGAGCCTGTCGAGGGGTCCATGAGGGGGCGAGGGGGGAACCCATGATGCTTCATCGCGCCGAGGGCGGCGCTCCTACCGCTTGACGCGATCGCCCCCATCGCGCCGAGGGCGGCGCTCCTACCGCTTGACGCTGCCGCCCCCTATCGCGCCGAGGGCGGCGCTCCTACCGCTTGACGCTGCCGCCCCCCATCGCGCCGAGGACGGCGCTCCTACCGCTTGACGCGATCGCCCCCCATCGCGCCGAGGGCGGCGCTCCTACCGCTTGACGCGATCGCCCCCCATCGCGCCGAGGGCGGCGCTCCTACCGCTTGACGCGATCGCCCCCATCGCGCCGGGGGCGGCGCTCCTACCGCTTGACGCTGCCGCCCCCATCGCGCCGAGGGCGGCGCTCCTACCGCTTGACGCTGCCGCCCCCTATCGCGCCGAGGGCGGCGCTCCTGCCGCCCCAACAACCTACCCCCGCACCCGCGCCAGCGCCGCCATCACCTCCAACAACCGGGGCATCGCCACATCCCCGTCGGGCCGCTCACTCAACCCCGCCACCCCTTGAGCCAGCACCTGCGCCACCGCCGCCACCGGGTTTTCAATCACCGTCCCCCCCTGCCCCAACCGGGCCAGAATCTGACCGATCCCCCGCACCTGGCTGGAATCGGCGATCTGCTCCACCGCCCGTAGGTCGATGTCGCTCCGCCCCAGCACCAAACCCTCGCACCCCTTGGCCTGGATCTTTATGCGTCCCGGCTTGGTTTCGGCGTTCAAGCGGCGGGGATCGAGGGGGACCGACACGAACATGGGCAAAGGACCGCCCCCTTCGGGCAAACGGCGGGAGGGGTGGGTCGCCGCCGCTTGCCACGCCTGGTCGGTCACCTCTTCCGGCACCCCCGCGTTCATTCGAATCACGGTGTCGGCCACCTCGAAGTAATCGCCGCTGCCCCCCATCGCCAACACCACGTCGACCCCCGCTTCATTGCGCAGTTGGGCGATGCGGTCGATCAACGGGGTGATCGGCTCGCCCGCCTTGGCCACCAAGGTCTGCATCCGCTCGTCTCGAATCATGAAGTTGGTCGCCGAGGTGTCCTCGTCGACCAGCAAAACGCTCGCCCCCGCCGCCAACCCCTCGACGATGGCCGCCGCCTGGCTGGTCGATCCAGAGGCCAGATCGGTGGTGAAGCGGCGGGTGTCGCTGCCGAAGGGGAGCGCTCCGATGAAGGGGGAGAGATCGACCCCGGTCACCGCCCGCCCATCCTCGGCCCGCACCTTGAGGGCGGTGGGGTCGCTGACCACAAGCTGCCGCCCGTCGCCGGGGATGTGGTCGTAGACCCCTTGGGCGATGGCGGCCAGCAGGGTCGATTTGCCGTGAAAGCCCCCCCCGACGATCAGGGTAACCCCCTTGGGGATCCCCATCCCGACCACCACCCCGGCATGGGGGGCGGTCAGGGTCACCTTGAGGGATTCGGGGATGTGCAGAGGCAAGGCGTTCACGGCGGGGCGGTCGTCGACACCGCTGCGTCGCGGCAGCACCGACCCCTCGGCCAAAAAGGCGACCAGCCCGTGGGCGCCCAGTTGACTGCGCAGGGCGGCTTGATCCTCCACCGCGTCGCAGTGGCTTTGCAGCCCCTCGGCGTCGATGTTTTCACCCAACATCGCCGCCAGCGTCTCGGGCAGGGTTTGCCCCAGCAACACCGCCGCTTTGTGGCCCAGAATCCGCCGTCCGGCGGCGGGCAGATGGGCGGTCAGCCGCAGCTCGATGCCGACCTCGTCGAAGAGGCAGGCGGAGCGCTCCAGAACCGTCTGCCCCCCTGCGTCGATGTGCAGATCCCGGCAACCGTGGGCGGCGCGGGCGAAGGCGCGGGCGATGAAGTCTCGGGCGGCGCGCTGCCGTTCGGCATTGCGGCGGGCGTGGTCGGGGATGCCGGTCGCCCCCCAGGGGATCAGCACCCGCAGGCGCGACGGGGGGGCGAAGGGGTCGGCCTGGATGTGGTCGATCAGCAGGGAGGCGTCGGGCCAGCCGAGCAGGTCGTGCCGCCCTTTGAGCGACTTGTAGGCGCCAAAGGATTGTCCATCCAGGCGGCGGCAGCGCTCGACGATCCCCTTCACAGCGTGATCGCCCCCTTGATGGTCGAGACCATCTCGTAATAGCGGATGACCTCGTCGGTGGAATGGACGGTGAACCGCGCCGTCAACCCCACATATTTACCGCCGCTGGAGTGGCGGTGCTTGAGTTCGTGGCCGCTGAAGATCTTCTCGACCAAGGGGACTTGATCGGCGGGGACGACAAACTTGAAGGTGTAGGGCTCGGGCCAGGTGTGGTGGTCGTCGAGCTTTTCACGCAGGGAATGGAATTCGGGGAAGGACATGGGGGCCTCGGGGGTTGGGGCTTGAAGAGGGGGAAAGGATAACAGGGGATTGATCGGGAAGGGTGGCGCGACGAGACGATGGCGGACACCATTGCCCGACTGGACGGTCGTCCATCCGCCAATCGAAACGATCCGGTTGCCCATCCCCATGGACCGATTGACCCCCGAACGCCGACACCGGTTGATGAGCCGGGTCCGCTCGAAAGACACCCAACCCGAAACGATCATACGGCGCATGGTCTTCGGAATGGGGTACCGGTACCGTTTGCACGACAAACGGTTTCCCGGCAAGCCGGATTTGGTCTTCATCGGCCGAAAAAAAGCGATTTTCGTCAACGGCTGCTTCTGGCACGGCCACATCGGTTGCCGTTACGCCCGAACGCCCAAATCCAACGTGTCGTTCTGGAAAGAAAAAATCGAACGCAACCGCGAACGCGACCGGTTCAACCTGAAACGGCTGGAAGCTTTGGGATGGAAGGTTCTGGTCGTCTGGCAATGCGAACTCAAAGATAAAGAAGCGCTCGCAGGTACCCTGTATGAATTCCTCGAACACGCCTAATCGCCGCCCCATCGGCATCGATCTTTTCTCGGGCGCCGGGGGGCTTTCGCTCGGCTTCGAACAAGCCGGTTTCGATATCGCGGCCGCCGTCGAAATCGATCCCATCCATTGCGCGACCCACGAATACAACTTCCCGGACTCGACCGCCATCTGCGCCAGCGTCGTCGATCTCGACGGCGACGAAATCCGCCGCCGCGCGCGACTCGGTTCGCAAGACATCGACGTCGTGTTCGGCGGAGCCCCTTGTCAGGGATTTTCGCTCATCGGCAAACGGGCTCTCGACGATCCGAGGAACGAACTGGTTTTCCATTACGTGCGGTTGATCGGAGCGTTGCGACCCAGGTATTTCGTCTTCGAGAACGTCAAGGGACTGACGCTCGGAAAACACGCGCGGTTTTTGGAGGAGTTCGTCTCGGCCCTGCGCGATCTCGGTTACGACGTTTTGCAACCCCATCGCGTATTGAATGCGGCCGATTATGGCGTCCCCCAGGATCGCCAAAGGCTGTTCGTCGTCGGTGCCCGAAAAGGGTTGCCGCTTCCCGCCTACCCCGCATCCGTCGAACGTCGAACGACCGTTTGGGAGGCCATCGGAGATTTGCCCAACGCCGACGACTTCGACGAATTGAATGCCCGCGATTCGGTGCGTACACGCTGGACGACCCAAGCGCACTATGCCCGTATGCTGAGAACGCTCGAACCCGATCCCGCCGATTTCGGCTATCGTCGGGAATTCGACCCGGACCTGCTCACCTCCAGCCTTCGCACCGAACACACCGACGTTTCGAAACGACGTTTCGCCGAGACGGAGCACGGGAAGACGGAACCCGTCAGCCGTTTTCGAAAGCTCCCCCCGGAAGGGCTGTGCAACACGTTGCGCGCCGGTACGGACAGCGCTCGGGGCGCCTTCACGTCGCCCCGTCCCATCCATCCCCATCTGCCGCGCGTCATCACCGTTCGCGAAGCGGCCCGGCTGCATTCCTACCCCGATTGGTTTCGGTTCCATGCCACCAAATGGCACGGTTTCCGCCAAATCGGCAATAGCGTTCCCCCTCTATTGGGACGAGCCGTCGCCTCGAAAATCGTCGAAACGCTCGATATCGTTCCCATCAAACCGGAGAAAATCTTACGCCCCGGAAAAATCGACCTGCTTCGGTTCGAAATGGGGCAAGCCGCAAAATATTTCGACGTTCCTCGCAACACGATCGCCCAACGCAATCGACGGACCCCAGATGCCCAGCCCGAACTATGGAAGGACAGCCATGCCGGATAAAACCAAGAAAAAGAACAAATACGAATCGGTCATTCTGGGGATTTTTTCGAAGTATCACCGCGCGGGAGCGACCGAATTCGAGTTTTCCCGTGACGATTTCGAGGAGATCGGGCGCCCCCTTGGGCTTTGGCCGATCAAGAACATCGGCGATGTCGTTTATTCGTTCCGCTACCGCAACGAATTGCCCGACGAAATACGTCGCACGGCCACGGAAGGGAAGGAATGGATCATCGTAGGCGCGGGCCATGCCCGATACCGCTTCAAACAGGTGCGTCTCAATAGGATCCTGCCCCGCGAAGAGCTGATGGCCGTCAAAGTCCCCGACGCCACGCCCGAAATCATCAGCGCGTATGCATTGAGCGACGAACAGGCGTTGTTGGCCAAGGTCCGTTACAACCGTTTGGTGGACGTTTTCCTGGGGATCGCGGCCTTTTCCCTCCAGAACCACTTGAGAACGACCGTCAAGGAGGTCGGGCAAATCGAGATCGACGAGATTTACGTCGGCATCGACCGTTCCGGCCGTCAGTTCGTCGTACCGGTTCAAGCCAAAGGGGGCAACGACAAACACGGCGTCGTCCAAACCCAGCAAGACATCCTTTGTTGCAACGAGAAATTTCCCCACCTCGTCTGCCGCGCCGTTTCGGCCCAATTCATGACCGAGGACCGGATCGCCATGTTCGAACTGACGGTCGACGACGACGAAATCAAAATCGTCGACGAACGGCATTACCGGTTGGTCCCCGCCAACGAAATCACGGCGGAAGATCTACGCCGGTATTCCATGCGCACCTCGTAAGGGAGCGATCTCGCCATGGTTCGTACCCCGCCCCCAACCTCGCGTGGCCGCGCGCCGGAGCACCAAAACATCGCCGATCGATGGGCGCGGGAGATCGAACAAAGAGTTGCAGCCTACAAAAACGGCGAACTCGCAACGATTCCAGCCGAGGAGGTTTTTGCCGAAGCAAAAGCAGAGACCGGCTTTCTCGACGATTGACCTCGCGAATACCCCATGCCTTTTCCCCACCTCACCCCCACCGCCATCAACCGCGTCGCCGAGCTCGCCTTCAGCTACAAGCGCTGGACCGGCCGCGACCTCCTCCCCCCCGAACTTCAAGGGCAAGCGCTGGCCGAAGCGGCCTGGAGCGCCCCCTTTGCCCTGCTCGCCCACGGGGTGCAAGCCGATCCGATCCTCGATTACGGCAACGCCCAGGCGCTGGCTTTGTGGGAAACCGACTGGACCGGACTGACCGCCACCCCCTCGCGCCAAACCGCCGAGCCCGACCTGCAAGAGGCGCGAGCCCGCTTCATGCGGCAGGTGACCGATTTTGGCTTTGCCGACGATTACTCGGGGATTCGGCTTTCGACCCAAGGACGTCGCTTCGTTATCGAGGGGGTGACGGTGTGGAACGTGGTCGATGCCGGTGGAAGGTACCTGGGGCAGGCGGCGCGGATTCCCCGCTGGAGGATGTTGTGAGGGGGGCCGGGTTTTTGATCGCGAAGCGGCGGCTGGTGGCTGCGCTGTGTTTATCGACCCTACTCGTTCTGCTGGCCGCCTGCGCCCCGCCGCCACCCGCGACCCCCAACACAACATCCCCCGCCATCCTTACCCTGCTGCACACCAACGATCTGCACGCCCACCTCCAGCCCGAAAAGGTCTGGGGGGAGCCGGAGCAGGGGGGGATGGCGCGGCTCAAAACCCTGATCGACCGGGCCCGCGCCACTCAGGCCCCGGTGTTGCTGGTCGACAGCGGCGACGCCTCGGTTGGCACCCTGTTCGAGCAGGTTTGGCAAGGCTCGGCCCCGGTCATGGCTTTCAACCGGCTTGGGCTCGACGCCGCCACCCTGGGCAACCACGAATTCGACCACGGCCCCGCCTACCTGGGCCGTTTGCTGCGCGGCGGCGCCATCCAACACCAGGGGCAAACCCTCGAAACCGAGCCCCCTCGCTATCCACTGGTGGTCACCAACCTCGATGTCTCGGCCGAACCGGCCCTCACCGGACTGATCCGCCCCTCGGTGGTGGTCGAAAAAGGGGGGCTCAAGATCGGCATTCTCGGGGCGATCACCCCTGAGGTTGCCGTGATCTCCCGCCCCGGCGACCGGGTGCGGCTGCTCGATGCGCCCACTGCCCTCAACGCCGAGGCGCAGCGGCTGACCGCCCTGGGAATCGACCACATCGTGCTGCTCTCCCACATGGGCTACGGAATCGACACGGTGCTGGCCCCGCAACTGCACGCCATCGACGTGATCGTTTCGGGTCACGACCACGCGGTGCTGGGCGATCCGGCGGCGCTCACGCGGGAAGGGGCGGTGCATCAGGCCAAGGCGGTGCGCGGCCCCTTCCCCACCTTGGCCCACAACCGCGACGGCGATCCGGTGCTGATCGTCAGCGCCGGGCAGTGGGGGCGCTGGCTGGGCCGATTGACGGTCGCCTTTGATGAGGCTGGGCACGTGATTCCAGCGGCCAGCAACGGGTCGATGCGGATGGTGCGCGGCTGCCAAAACCACGATTGCACCCTGGCGGTGGACGAAGCGCCCGACATGGCGGACTGGCTGACAACGATGGCGGCCCCGTTGGCGCGTTACGCAACCCAGACGGTGGCCCATCTCGACACCGATCTGCCGCTGCCTACCCGCTTGCCCGACGGCGAGGTCGAACTGGGACGGATGGTGGCCGAGGGGATACTCGCTGCGGTGCGCGACAGCGACGCGGCGGTGGCGGCGCTGATCAACGGCGGGGGGATTCGGGCGGGGCTGGCGGGGGGCGCTGTCAGCTACGCCCAGGCGCTGGCGGTGCTGCCCTTCGACAACACCATCGCAACGGTGACGGTCGATGGCGACACCTTGATCGCCGCCCTCGACCACGGTTTGAGCCTGGCAGGGGGAAAAATCCGGGGCGCCTTCCCTCAGGTGGCGGGGATGCAGGTGACCTATTGCGCCACCACCCCCTGCCCCGCCGCCCTGCATCCCGGCGGGGTGGTGACCCGACTGACGGTGGCGGGGGCTGCGGTCGATCTGGCCCAGAGCTACCGCATTGCGGTCAACGATTACCTGGCCGGCGGGGGGGATGGCTACGCCATGCTCAAGCAGGCCACGGGGTACCGGCGCGACAGCAACATCCCGGTGTTGGAGGCCTTCATTGTTCGGTTGCAGAGGCCGGTGGGGGTGGCGGGGGACGAAACGGGAATGGCGCCGGAGCGGTGAGGTCGGGCCTCAAGGCACATCCTGCGACACGCCGGGATGAGCACGCTGGGTTTGAGGAACGATCCACCAGAACCGCCCGTTCCGAGCCTGTGCCGATCCGCCGTCGACCTCCGGCGTTGCGCTACGTAAGCGGGGGTTGATGGCTGCGGCGACGAATGCAGGGGGCTAAGGAAACGCTGATTGATTCAGCGCTTCCGAGCGGCCCAGGGATGGGCTGCCACAGTGGTGCGCTGTCGTAGGAGGCGACCTAAGTCGCCGACGCTTTTGGTTTTTGCGTAGCGTACTGATTCAAGGCTCCTCCCCAATCGAAGAGGCAAACGATGGGCATCGAGATCGAACGCAAATTTCTGGTGCGGGGCGAAGGGTGGAAATCCCAGGGGGATGGGGGAACCCGGTACCGCCAAGGCTACCTGAGCGTCACCCCCGAACGGACCGTGCGGGTACGGCTGGCGGGCAACCGGGGCTTTTTGACCATCAAAGGCAAGCCGGTCGGGACGGCGCGGGCCGAGTTTGAGTACGAAATCCCCGCCGCCGACGCCCTGACGATGCTCGACACCCTGTGCCCGCCGGGGCAGATCGACAAGATTCGCCACCGGGTGGTGGTGGGAGGGCATGTTTGGGAGGTCGACGAGTTTCTGGGCGACAACGCCGGATTGGTGGTGGCCGAGATCGAACTGAGCGCCGAGGGTGAAGCGTTCGAAATGCCCGACTGGGCCGGGGAAGAGGTCAGCGGGGATGTCCGCTACACCAATGCCCGGTTGAGTCAGGCCCCTTTTGCATCGTGGGACAAGCCTTAAGGAAGCGCTGATTTATTCGCGCTTCCGAGCGACCCAGGGATGGGTCGCCAAAATAGCGCGGTCGTAGGAGGCGACCCCGTCGCCGAAGCTCGGCTGGTTTAATCGGCGCTTCCTTGAATCGGTTTGTGTTGTTGTCTTCCTTGGCGGCTTCGCGGCTTCGTGTGCAACCGCTTTTGACCTTCTCCAGGAGCCCCCATGTCCCAGCCGCTGCCGGTCCTGTTTCTCTCCCACGGCTCCCCCATGGTCGCCCTCGATCCAACCGGGGGTGGGTTCAAACAGTGGGGGCGGGTTCTGCCTCGGCCCGAGGCGATCCTGGCGATTTCGGCCCACTGGGAGCGCACCCCTCCGACCCTGGGGATCGACCATACCGGGCCGCTGATCTACGACTTCGGTAGCTTCCCGCCTGAGCTTTATCAAGTGACCTACCCCGCCCCCCCCGCCCCCCGACTGCGCATGCGGGTCATGGAGCTGCTCGCCCCGTTGGGCGAGGTGGGGCAAGAGCCGGGGCGGGGTTGGGATCACGGGGTTTGGACGCCGCTGGTTCACCTCTTCCCCCAGGCCGACATCCCGCTGGTGCAGCTCTCACTCCCCTCGCGTTGGGGTGGCGAGCAGCTGATCGAGCTGGGCCGCGCCTTGGCACCGCTTCGCCACGAGGGGGTGCTGATCGCGGCCTCGGGGGTGCTGGTGCATAACTTAAGGGCGATCAAGTGGAGGGGCGGCGAGCCCGAGGGTTGGGCGAGTAACTTCGACCAGTGGGTGGTCGACCGGCTGGCCGCCTGGGATCTGCCTGCCCTGGCCTCGGCCCACCACCTCGCCCCCGGTTTTAAAGAATCGCACCCCACCGACGAGCACTACCTCCCCCTACTGGTGGCGGTCGGGGCGGCCGACGCCGGACCCCACGCGGTCAGCTACCCGATCAGCGGGTTTCAATACGGGAATTTGAGCAACCGTAGCGTGCAGTTGGGGTGAAAGGGCGAGCGGTTTTGGTGGTTTTGGTGGGAGCGGACTTCTGTCCGCGAATGGAGCGGCAACACCGCTCCAAAGAGCAAAACCAAATACCGTTGCCCCAACCGACGCCCAACCGAAACACCCCAGCTTCGCTTCGGCCACAGAAGTGGCCTCCCACAGGTGAGATGACGGTCGGGGTTTGGGGTGGGTTTTGGTGGTTTTGGTGGGAGCGGACTTCTGTCCGCGAATGAAGCGGCAACACCGCTCCAAAGAGCAAAACCAAATACCGTTGCCCCAACTTGTGGCCCGACCGAAACACCCCTGCTCCGCTTCGGCCACAGAAGTGGCCTCCCACAGGTGAGGATGACGGTCGGGGTTTGGGGTGGGGTTTGGGGTGGGGTTTGGTGGGAGCGGACTTCTGTCCGCGAATGGAGCGGCAACACCAGTCCAAAGAGCAAAACCAAATACCGTCGCCCCAACTTGTGGCCCAACCGAGACACCCCCGCTTCGCTTCGGCCACAGAAGTGGCCTCCCACAGGTGAGATGACGGTCGGGGTTTGGGGTGGGTTTTGGTGGTTTTGGTGGGAGTGGACTTCTGTCCGCGAATGGAGCGGCAACGCCCCTCCAAAGAGCAAAACCAAATACCGTTGCCCCAACCGACGCCCAACCGAGACACCCCCGCTTCGCTTCGGCCACAGAAGTGGCCTCCCACAGGTAAGGATGACGGTCGGGGTTTGGGGTGGGGTTTGGTGGGAGCGGACTTCTGTCCGCGAATGGAGCGGCAACACCGGTCCAAAGAGCAAAGCCGAATGCCGTTGCCCCAACCGACGCCCAACCGAGACATCCCCGCTTCGCTTCGGCCACAGAAGTGGCCTCCCACAGGTGAGGATGACGGTCGGGGTTTGGGGTGGGTTTTGGTGGTTTTGGTGGGAGTGGACTTCTGTCCGCGAATGAAGCGGCAACACCGGTCCAAAGAGTAAAACCAAATACCGTTGCCCCAACTTGTGGCCCAACCGAGACATCCCCGCTTCGCTTCGGCCACAGAAGTGGCCTCCCACAGGTGAGGATGACGGTCGGGGTTTGATGTGGGGTTTGGTGGGATTGGCGGGGCCGACTTCGAGACCTTCTTCCCCGAGGTGACCCGGCTCGCGGCGCGCTACCCCGGCGGACGGGAATTGTGTCCGCCCGCGAACCGTTCTGAGATAATCTAAAAAACGCTTCGGGCTGGAGGCCCGACTACCTCCCCGTAAAATCGAGGTTCTTGGTGACCCTCCCACACATCCTGGCCCCCCTGCTTCTGCTGCCCCTGACTCTTCTTGCGGGGTGCGACCCCACCGACGAGTCCGAGACCTACACCCCCAGCTACAGCGACGAGCCGCTTCAAGCAGCCTCCTCGGTCCACGAGTACCTCTTTGCCGTCCACCCCCTGCACAACCCCACGCGGCTCTTCCAGGTCTACGGCCCCCTGATCGACTACCTCAACACCCACCTGAGCGGGATTCATTTCAAGCTGGAGGCCTCGCGCAACTACGCCGAATTCGACAAGAAACTCAATGGGGGCAAGTTTGAGGTTGCCCTGCCCAACCCCTACCAAACCATCACCAGCCTGGAGCACGGCTACCGGGTGTTCGGCAAGATGGGGGACGACGACCAATTCAGGGGGATCATCCTGGTGCGGCGCGACAGCGGCATCGAAGAGGTGGGCGATCTCAAGGGCAAAGCGGTCTCCTACCCCGCCCCCACCGCCCTGGCCGCGACCATGATGCCCCAGTACTACCTGCACACCCATGGGCTGAACGTACACCGCGACATCGAAAACCGCTACGTCGGCTCCCAGGAGTCCTCGATCATGAACGTCCAGCTCGGGCTGGTCGCCGCCGGGGCGACCTGGCCCCCGCCGTGGCGGGCCTTTCAAGAGCAACACCCCGATCTGGCCGCCGATTTGGTGGTGCGCTGGCAAACGCAGACGCTGCCCAACAACGGCCTGGTGGTCCGCAACGACGTTCCTGAGCAAGAGGTTGCTCAAATCGGCGATCTTCTTTTTCATCTGCACGAATCCAGCGAGGGCAGGGCGATCCTGGCCCGTATGCCGCTGTCCCGTTTCGAGCCTGCCACCGACGTCACCTACGCCCCGGTACGGGATTTCATGACCCGCTTCACCGCCGACATTCGTCCCCCGCAGGCCCCCTGATGTCCCACCTGACCACCCCCATCGTCCGCTTCTGGACCCACTCGATCCGGCGCCAGCTCATCCTGGGGGTAACACTGGTTCACGCTCTGCTCATGACGGTCTTCGTGTTCGATCTGGTCGAGCGGCAGCGCGACTTTTTGCTGGATTTGGCCCAGGAGCAGGCGACGGGGCTGGTCAATGCCCTGGCCACCACCAGCAGCAGTTGGGTTTTGGCCGACGACGTGGCTGGGTTGCAAGAGGTAATCGCCTCGCTGAGCAGTTACCCCGATCTGCGCTACGCCATGATCCTCGACCCCGAGGGGCGGGTGCTGGCCCACAGCGATTCGACCCAAGTGGGACGGTATGCCGCCGACACCATCAGCCGTTCTCTGCTTGCCGCCCCGACCGAGAGTCAAAACCTGGTCGTCAACCACACCGTGATCGACCTGGCAGCCCCCATCATCACAACCGACCGGCAGGTCGGTTGGGCCCGCATCGGAATGGGGCAAAGCCACAACACTGCTGCCCTGCAGGCCATCGGCCGCAACGGGGTACTCTATGCGCTACTCGCCATCGCCCTGGGGGCGGCCATCGCCAGCATCATGGCACTGGGGGTCACCAAGGGATTGGACGAACTGGTGCACGTCTCCGAGGCGATTCGGCGGGGGGATCGCAAGGTGCGGGTCCGGCTGCATCGGTTCGACGAGGTGGGGCGTCTGGCCCAGGGGTTCAACCGGATGCTCGATACGGTCTCGGCGGGGGAGGAGCGCATCCACCTGCTGCTCGATTCAACTGCGGAGGGGATCTACGGCATCGACCGGGAGGGGCTGTGCACCTTCATCAACCCCGCCGCCGCCCAGATGTTCGGTTACCCGCAGACCGAGGCGTTGATCGGCAAGAATCTGCACGACCTAACCCACCACACCCTGCCCGACGGCACCCCCTACCCCAGGCAGGAATGCCGAATGCTTTGGCCCCTCGCATCGGGTGAAGGGGTGCTGGTGGAAGACGAGTGGTTCTGGCGGCGCGACGGCGCCTCATTCCCAGTCTCGTACAGCTCTTATCCCATTCGCCAAGGAGGCGAAATTACCGGGGTGGTGGTGACCTTCACCAACATCACCGATCGGGTGCAGGCCGAGGAGCGAATCCGTCATCTGGCCGAGCACGACCCCCTCACCGATTTGCCCAACCGGACGTTGCTCACCGATCGCATGCACCAAGCGATCGCCAGGGCTCGACGCAGCGGCGAACTGCTGGGGGTGCTCTTTCTCGATCTCGACAACTTCAAGACGATCAACGACTCCTTGGGACACGAGATCGGCGATCAGATCCTCTGCCAAGTCGGACATCGTCTGACCATGTGCCTGCGCGACATCGATACGGTCAGTCGCCAGGGGGGGGATGAGTTCGTCATCCTGCTTGACGGCATTCCCAACGCCGACGAAACCGCTCGGCTGGCCGAACGGATCCTGGTGGTGCTGGCCGAACCGATCCAGATTCAAGGGCTTGAGCTGAGCATCACGCCGAGCATCGGGATCACCCTTTATCCCAATGACGGCCACAACCCCAGCCAGCTCATTCGCAATGCCGACGCCGCCATGTATCAAGCCAAACAATCGGGGCGTAATAACTTCCAATTCTTCACCCAGGATCTCAACCAACGGGCCTTTGCCCGCTTGGCACTTGAAAATGCCCTACGCCGGGCGGTCGAGCGCGCGGAGTTCGCGGTTTACTACCAACCGCTGGTCGATCTGAAGACTGGCCAGATTTCCGGGATGGAGGCGCTGCTGCGCTGGCATCACCCGGAACGGGGGGTGCTGGCCCCCGGCGAATTTATTCAGGTGGCCGAGGAGTCGGGGGTGATCGTGCCGCTGGGGATGTGGGTGTTGCGCGAGGCCTGCCGTCAGCTCCAACAATGGCGCAAAGAGGGTCTGCCCCCCCTGCTCATGGCGGTGAATCTGTCGGGGTTGCAACTGCGTCAACCCCATCTGGCCGAAGAGGTTAAAAAAGCGCTGGAGGCCTACGACATCGAGCCGCATTGGCTTGAATTGGAATTAACCGAAAGCGTGCTGGTGCGTGAGGGGGGTGGGCCGCAGGAGATCTTAGGCAAGCTCAAAACGATGGGGGTCAAACTGGCCATCGACGACTTCGGCACCAGGTACTCCTCGCTGGCCTACCTCAAGCGCTTCGCCATCGACCGCATCAAGATCGACCGCTCCTTCATTCAGGATCTACCGGGCGACGAAGAGAACGCCGCCATCGTCCGGGCTATTGTCAGCATGGCCCACAGTCTGCGTTTAGAGGTGTTGGCCGAGGGCATAGAAACCCAGGGGCAGCTCAACTTCGTGCGCCGCGAGGGGTGCGACGCGGCCCAGGGCTACCTTTTCAGCCGCCCGCTTCCCGCCGCCGAAGCGGGGGCGCTGCTGACCACCCAACCGCGACTTATCCCCCCGAGCGCTTGACCTTCATCCCCTGCGTTTGAAACCAGGCGACCAGGGCGTCGCGATGGTCGCCCTGGATTTCGATCACCCCATCAAGCCGCAGCGTCCCCCCGCAGCCGCAGCGTTGTTTGAGCTGTTGCGCCCACCCTTTGAGGGTCGCCAGGTCTCCCGACAGGCCACTCACCGTCGTCACCCCCTTGCCTTTGCGCCCGGTCGTCTCCTGCCCAACCCGAACGATTCCGTCGCCCGGCTGAACGGCCAGCGTTTTGGTTTTGCAGCGGCATTGGGGTTGGGGCTTGCCACAGGTGGGGCACAGGCGGCCATGTTCGGTGGAGTACACGGGGCGGTCGGACATGGGATGGGATCCAGGCGAAGGTGTAGAAGAGCAAACCAAGCAAAAGCGGAAAAACCGAAAGGCGCCTCACGCGAAGCCGCGAAGAAGAGCAACCCTATGAAAAACCTGTAGGAGCGCCGCCCCCGGCGCGATGAAACCAGCGCGATGAAACCACCGGTTTTCCGCCCCCCTGGACAAGCCCGGAACGGGCCATCGCACCCTCGATAGGATCATGAAAACCATCGCGCCGGGACGGCGCTCCTACCAAAAAAACACCATCGCGCCGGGGCGGCTCCTACGAGTTACTTGAAAGCCGGTTCGATCTGCGCCAACCACGCCGCTACCCGCCCCTCGGTCATCTCCCCTTGATTGGGGTGATCCAGGGCAAGTCCCACGAAGCGTCCGTCGACCACCGCCTTGGAGGCGTTGAAGGTGTAGCCCTCGGTCGACCAATCCCCCACCAGGGTCGCCCCCGCCTTGGCAAAGGCTTGATGCAGTCGCCCCAAAGCGTCGCAGAAGAAGTCGGGGTATTTGAGCTGATCGCCCAGCCCGTAGATCGCCACCACCTTGCCAGCGAAATCGGCCTGCTCGATGGCCGGGACCAGTTCCCCCCAGCTGGGGGTTTTCAGGCTGGAGTTGTCGGCGTCGGGCAGCGCCCCCTCGCCGTAGGTGGGAGTCCCCAGAATCAGGGTGTCACAAGCCAACAGGTCGTCGACCGTCGCCTTGGCCACATTGACCGGTTTGGCGGCGCGATCCCCGAGTTGTTTGGCGATGGATTTGGCGACCCGACGGGTGAGCCCGGTGTCGGTGCCGAAGAAGATGCCGATGCTGTTCATGATGATTGCTCCCCCCACGGGCGACCCGCTCGCCGCCGGTGGGGTGATGAAACGCCCCGCTCGAAGCATACGCCAACCGGTAGGGGGTGGGGCAATGGCCGCCCGACTTGCCTGAACGGTCAGATGGCGGTTGCCTCACGCCCCAACATTCCGGCCAACCATTCGTTCATTAGAGCGTCCAGCACCAAATGAACCCTGGCCCGATCCCCCCGGTTTTCGACGCTGTGGGGGTCGCTCAAGCGCAGGTACCAGCTCTCACCCGCCCCCATCACCACCCGCTTGCCGTTCAGAACAAAATGCACCTCGCCATGGGTCAGGATCGGCACATGCAGCCGCACCGTCCCCGCTGCGGGATTGAGGTCGGGATCGATGTGCTCCTTGATGCGCGAACCGGCCTCAAGCCGCATCAGTCGCACCGAGGTCATGCGGCACGCGAAGGCTGAGATCACCTGCCGCAAATAGGGGGACCGTTCCAGGAAGGGGGTGTCGGCGTAGTCGTCGCAGGCGGGGTCGGAATAACACATGCGCACCGGATGTTGGGCGTCGGCGGGGCCGCGTAGTGGGATCACCGACCAGCGCCCCTCGTAGTTGCGCGGTACGAAGTGGGGGTACCACTCCCCCTCGTCGAAACGACCCACCGCCTCTTGCAGCAGAGGCACAGAAAACCGCAGCGGCAACTGTACCCGGTCGTTCATTCCACCCCCCTTTGCAGCATTAAGTCCCCCGAATGGCGCGCCCCCTCCAGCGCTTGGTAGAAGGGGTCGGTCCAGCGAACCAGATGGGTCCGGTCGTCGGCGGTGATTTCGGCCCGCTTGGCCGGGCCATCCTCAGTGAAGGCTTCATAGGGTCGCTTGGCGTGGCGGGAGGCGGTCGCCTGCATCGCCGCGATGCGGGTGTCGTCGACCTCAATGCCAAATTTGGGTAGCACCCTTGCCCAGCCAGCGGTCGGCAGCTCCCGGTAATGCAACAGACGGCGCGATTCCAGGGGATGAAAACGGAGCACCGAACGGATGATCCGCCCCAACACCCAGGCGCCGTATTCGGCAGGACTCATCTTCTGAACCATCGCTCCGCTCAGACCAAACCAGGGGGGATCGATGACGCCGGGGGCCATATGCATCCCCGGCTGGCGCCGGTGGGAGGCCAGCACCTCGCCCGGATCGCGGTAGAGAAACACCCAAGGGACATCGGGGAAGGCGCGGCGGATCAAGGGCAGGTCGAGGGCGGCCCAGGCGTCGAACTTGACGATCCAATGTTGCTCTTCGAGGTGCTGCCTCGGCCCCCACAGGGCGATCAGGGTCTGGAGCGCCTGAATCCGCCGCTCGGGGGTCATGGCGGGATTGCGAAAGTGGCTGCGCAAAACGTCGTCGATGGGCTGGGGCTCACTGAGCACCCGGCAATCGGGCAAGGCGGCCAGCATCTGGGTGAGCCACGTCGAACCGCAGCGCGACAGATGAAACACAAAACCGGAAGGGGTGCAGCCGGTTGAAGCGGGGAGAAGGTTAGGTAGGGTGTCGAGGGGGGAGCGCAGCCGCAGCAGGCGGTTGAAGGGGGCAGCGGCGCAGCGGTTGAGGGTTTGTTCGTAAAACGGATCGGTCAGGGGGGTGTCGCCGACAAAACACCATTCGACCCACCCTTGAGCACCCTCCCAGACGATGCGTCTCGGATACCACCCGGGGAGCAACCGCCCTTCGTCGTCGGCAGGGGGTTGGTCGAGCGGCGCGGCGGCGCCCCTCGTGAGCATCACGGGGTCGTAGGCGACCCCCTCCCCGGCCAACCAGGCGCCGATCTCGGCGGTGAACCGGGCCGCATCTTGCAGCAAAAACCAGTGTTGATGGTGCTCATGCGCCGCAAGCAGGCGCGGTTGGACCTCGGTCTCTTCATCCATTGCGTCTTCCCCTCGCTGAAGTATTCGAAAACAGGGCGGATCTGGCGTCCGCTTGTGTATTCGCATCCTGAAAAACGATCCCTTGTTGTGCTGTGACCGATGGCCGGGGCTTGAACTGCCCCCCGCCCCTGGCAAAGATCCCCCCTCCGCTGTCCCTTTTCAACCCACAAGGAGTTCCATCATGAGCAACGCAGCCGATCTGTTGACCGCCGGAAAAATCGCCCAGGCGCTGGGGGTTTCGGACGCCAAGGTGAAAAAGGCGATTGCCGCCCTCGAAATCGAACCCGCCGCCCAAAAAGGGGCCTGCAAGTACTACACCCCCGAGACGGTCGAGAAGGTCAAGGGGGCGTTGGGGTAAGGGGGGCTACAGCGCGGTTGCGAAGGCACAGCCGCGCTTCTATTGCTGCGGGGGGCGCCGGTTTTGGCCGCCCCTTGCAGCGGCCCCGCCCCATCCAGAGCCGCCCCCCCGCAACCACTGGATCGGCCTATACGGGGATGACGCCGGGATGCACGGGGGCCGCATCGAGAGGTGTTATGGAAACGCTGATTCAAGGCATCCCGCCTTGAATCAGCACGCTTCGCAAAAACCAAAAGTAGGAGCCTTGAGGCGACGTGGTTTTTGCTTCGCTTGCAAAATCAGTCCCTGACGTTCCTGATTTTGGTGGCCCATCCCTGGGCCACGGGAAGCGCTTAATCAATCAGCGCTTCCTTATCGCTCCCCCACCCACCCCAAGAACCCCCCCTCCCCCACCACCTCAATCCCCAGCTTCTCG
>MNWR01000010.1 GCA_001872725.1 Proteobacteria bacterium CG1_02_64_396
CGCACCATCCCCAACCTTTGTGTCGTTCTTAGCGTCTTTGCGTGAGCCGCCTTTGATGTTGTCTTTCACCAGGAAGCCCCATTGACCGCCACTTTTCTACAATCGCTCATCGCCCTGTTCGCGGTGATCGACCCCCTCTCGGGGGCGGCCCTCTTTGCCGCCATGACCCCTGACAACACCGCCAACGAGCGGACCGCCATGGCACGCCGGGCGGCGCTGACCGTCTTTGGGGTGCTGACGGTTTTTCTTCTGTTTGGCGCCGCCATCCTCGCCTTTTTCTCGATCACCATCCCCGCCTTTCAAATCGCCGGGGGGCTGGTGGTGGGGATCATGGCGCTCGATCTGCTCAAGGCGACCCAAACCGGGGTCAAATCGACCCCCGAGGAGCGGCGCGAGGGGGTGGTGAAAACCGACGTTTCGATCACCCCCTTGGCGGTCCCCATGCTGGCGGGGCCGGGGGCGGTCTCGACCGTCATGCTGCTGACCTCCCGCCATCCCGGCACCGAGGGGACGTTGATGTTGCTGGCGGCGGTGGGGTTGGTGGCGCTGATCGTCTGGGTTTGCCTGCGTTCGGCGGCGCGGCTGGTCAAACTGTTGGGGCAGACCGGGATCAACGTGGTCAGCCGTTTGATCGGGTTGATCGTGCTGGCGGTGGCGGTGCAGTTCGTGATCGACGGGGTGGCGGCGGTGTTGCCGATGTTCAGGGGGGTGGGGTGACGCTGCGATGGGCCACTGTTGCACGCCCCCCTTTCGCCCCTCTTCCCCGCCTCACCCTCAAATCACCATGAAAATCGTCTTATGAATGTTCGATTTTCATGGTAAATTTCCTCCATGATCCCCCGCTCCCACTACCTAGAGGCCCTGCGCCTGGCTTTGGCCCGCAGCCGCATCGTGGCGCTGATCGGTCCGCGTCAGTGCGGCAAAACCACCCTGGCCCGTACCTTCCTGCCCGAAGGTGCGGCGAATTATTTCGACCTTGAGGACCCGGTGGCGCTGGCCCGCCTGAGTGAGCCGATGACAGCGCTTTCGGGGCTGACCGGGCTGGTGGTCATCGACGAGGTGCAGCGTCGCCCCGATCTCTTCCCGGTTTTGCGGGTGTTGGCCGACCGTCAGGGGTACGCAGGGCGTTTTTTGTTGTTGGGCAGCGCCAGCGGGGCGCTTTTGCGGCAATCGTCGGAAAGTCTGGCGGGCCGGATGGAGACCCTGACGCTGCGGGGGTTTGCGCTGGGTGAGGTGGGGGGGGATCAGGCAGATCGGCTGTGGCTGCGTGGCGGTTTCCCCCCCGCGTTTTTGGCCCCCGACGAGCAGGCCAGCCAGGTGTGGCGCAAGAACTTCATCCAAACCCTGCTGGAGCGCGACCTGCCCCAATGGGGGGTGCGCACCCCGGCGACGGCGTTGTGGCGCTTTTGGTCGATGTTGGCCCACTACCACGGTCAAACCTGGAATGCCGCCGAGCCCGCCCGCTCTCTGGGGGTTGGTCAGACCACCACCCGGCGCTACCTCGATATTCTGAGCGATGCGTTCATGGTGCGGCAGTTGCAGCCCTGGCACGCCAACATCGGCAAGCGGCAGGTGAAGGCGCCCAAAATCTACATCCGTGACAGCGGCCTGCTGCATCAACTGCTGGGCATCACCCTGCCCGGCGACCTGTACAACCACCCCAAACTCGGTGCCTCCTGGGAGGGTTTTGCGCTGGAGGAGGTGCTGGCGGCCGAGCAACCCGACGAGGCTTATTTTTGGGCGACCCACCAGGGGGCCGAGATCGATCTGGTCTTGCGCAAGGGGGGGCGGTTGCTGGGGGTGGAGTTCAAACGCAGCGACGCCCCCCGCCTGACCCCCTCCATGCACCACGCCCTAGCGGATGTGCAACTGGAACACATCGCGGTGGTGTACCCAGGGGCGGTGCGTTACCCCTTGAGCCCCCAGGTCGAGGTGGTGCCTTTGAATCAGGTGGGGCAGGGAAGGTTGTTTTAGAAGGGTTACCCCGCCACCCCAGCCACCACCCAATCCCCCTGACTTTCATCCCGTTCCACCACCTCAACCCCCCGCCATCCCGCCCAATCGTTGCGCACCGCCGCCGCGATCACCTTGTGGCTGAGCGCAGCCGCCTCCCGCCTTGAAACCGAACCGGGGATGGGGGGCAGATAGTGCAGGCGCACGGTCAATTCGGGCAGCTCCAGCAGCCGCCAGATGTGGCTCCCCAATCCCTCTTCCCCCACGAAAGGGGCGACCTGGGAGGGGTTGCGGCGCTCGTCCAGGTAGCTCAGTGCCACCGGCTGGATCGGGCGTCCGGCAAGGCTGGCCGCCTCCAGCATTCCGGCATGAAAGGGGGCGACCCGGTCGCCCTGGGTGGTGGTCCCCTCGGGGAAGAGCAGCACCGACTCCCCGGCTGCGAGCCGATCGGCGATCCCCTGCATCGAGGCCCGCGCCTCACGGGCGCTCCCCCGCTTAACAAACAGGGTGCCGGTCACCCGTGCCAGCCAACCGAACAGGGGCCAGGCGGCGACCTCCTCTTTGGCCAGAAACCTTCCTTCACGCATCGCCCCCAGCGCCATGATGTCGAGCCACGACACATGATTGGCCACGCACAGGTGGGGGCGGTCGAGTGGGGCGCCGTGCAGCTCGATGCGGATCTCAAGCGCCCGCAATATGCCGCGAAACCACCATTCCATGGCGGGGCGCAGGGAGCTCTGGTGCAAATGGCCCTGGCGGCGTTGCCAGGCGAAAAACAGGGCGATGGGGAGGCTGGCCAGGATGTGGCTGGTCAGGCGGAGCAGGCGGCTGGTACGGCGCAAGGCAACGGTCATGAGACCCCCCTTAGCTCAAAGTCGTCTGGCAGTAGTGCTTGCGGTAGCGCGACGAGATCCACCCCGCCCCGAGCCAGATGAAGAAATCGCTGCTGCCGAACTCGGGATCCCAAGCCGGTGCGCCGCCGATCTTGGCCCCGGTGCGCAGGTACCCCTTGAGCAGCGGGGGGATGGGGGCCGGTTCGCATTGAGCGTCGGCATCGAACAACGGTACCGCCAGGCGGGGGGTGACCCGGTGTTCGGGGTCGACCAAATAGCCGCCGAGCCGCTGGTAGAGGGCGCCGATCCGGTCGCCCCGCTCCTCGTGGACGCTGGCGCACCCCATCAAGAAGTCGATGTTGTGCCGCTCCATGGCGGCGGCGATGCCGTGCCAAAGCAGGGAGATCGTGCCGCCGTTGCGGTAGTCGGGATGAACACACGACCGCCCCAGCTCCATCACCCGTCCCCCCGCGCTCATCGGGCCGCTCAGGTCGAACTCCTGCTCGGAGTAATACCCCCCCAGCCGCTTGGCCCCCTCGGGCATCAACATGCGGTAGGTACCAACCACCTCATCGCGCTCCTCGTCGAAAACCAGCAGGTGTTCGCAGTAGAGGTCGAAGCGGTCGGTATCGAGCCCGGTGGCGGGGTTGCCGATGTGGGCGCCGTATTCCTGGTTGAAGATGCGAAAGCGCAGGCGCTGCGCCTCGCGCACCTCTTCAAGGTTGCGGGCAAAGAGCAGCTTGAGGCCGGTGTCGTTGCCGGTGGGGATGAGATCGGCGCGGTGCAGGGCAATCGAGGTTTGCAGCATGGGAGCCTCCCTTGGGTCGTCGTTGTTCGAGTCCCAGGGAGTGTGGTCGGGCCCCATGATGGGGGATTGACGGGGATGTGAGCGGGGCGTGACGACGATTTGAACCGGCTGTGACTTGGCGTTGAGCCCAGTGTGACACGTCAGGATTGACGGGGGTGCAGCCGGTGGGGGATGGGGCGAGCGGGGCAGTGCGGGGTGGCCGAGGCCGGAGGATCCAGCCTCAGACCACCACGATGGCGGCGGTGCCCAGCACCAACAGAACAGCGAAGAGCGATACAACCGATTTCAAGGGAATGGCCATGGTATTACCTCCTTTTTGTGGTTCCATTTGCCTGTGGTGAATTCCACCACTGCCCCTATACGAGGGGTACTAACAAGAAACGTTCCAACACTGCGGGGCGAAGCATAGGGATGGGATTTGATCGGGGTGTGATGGGGGTGGAACGGTGGGGGTTGGTGTGACGGGGTTACGACGCCGGTTGTTGGATGGAGGGAGACACGAGGTGGGGCATTGCCCGGTTCAACCGGTTTCCCCGCTTGGGGCTCCCCCTCACCCCGACCCTCTCCCCCTGGGGGGCGAGGGGAAAAAGCCCGGCATGTGAGGGGGGCATGGCACCGGTACGGCAGCGGCGAGCGGCCCTGATCGGTCAAGCCGATGCCCCCTCCGCCATCCCCACCTTTTGCAAGCGCTGCAACCCCATCACCCCCTTGACCGCCTGTTTGCCCATGCGGCGCACCAGCCCGGCTTGGTCGATCAGCCCCACCATCTGCCGCACCGGCAGCTCGTCCCGCGCCCCCGCCTTGAGCAGCATCCCTTTGAGTTCGTCGTACCCCTGACGCAGCTTGGCCATCTCGGCATCGCCGTCGAAGGGTTCGTCGCTGCCGGTTTGGGGGTCGATACGGCCCAGCAACGCCGCAGTCTGCCCCTTGAAACGGGCCAGCGCCTCCACCACTTGTGGGTGCTCGACCTCCCCCAGGGTGGTGAGCATTTGGGCAATTTCCTGGGCGTGCTCGGCGGTGGTGGCGAAGTACTGGGCCACCTGCATCGCTTCAGGCAGCGCCTGCGCCACCGGATCGGACAGGTCGCCGCGCTGCATCTGGGCGACGTATTGACCGACCGCGGCGAGCAGCGGCTCCAAAATCGCTCGGTCGCTGGAGAGCCGGGGCCCCGGTCCCCGCTCCGAACTCAAGGCGCCGCGGGCCATGCGATGGGCGATCCCTCCCACCCGGCGCAGCTCCAGGGCCAAGGCGTTGAGGGCCAGCGAGGGGGCGGCGAGCAGGGTGGTGTCGAGGTGGCGGGGTTTGGCTTCGTCCTCTTCAAAGGTGCGGAATTGCCGCTCCAGAAAACGGGCCAACGGCGGCGCCAGGGGCCAGATCAGCGCCACCCCGAGCAGATTGAAGGCGGTGTGGAAGAGCGCCAGGGTGGTGGCGGGGGAGCCGTCCAGCCCCATCCCCTCGCGCAGCCAAAGAATCGCCCCCAACAACCAGGGGAGGATGAGGATGGCGACCGCGCCGGTGAGCAGATTGAAGGCGACATGGGCCGCGGCCGCCCGCTTGGCGTTGGGGGTCGCGCCCAGCACCGCCAGGATGGCGGTCGAGGTGGTCCCCACATTGGCGCCGATCACCACTGCCGCCGCCGCACTCAGCGGAATCACCCCTCCCGCCACGGCGGTCAGGGTGATCGCCAGCGCCGCGGAGGAGGACTGCATCATCAACGTCAGGGCAAAACCGAGCAGCACAAAGAGGAGCTCGGCGCCGAATCCCTCTCCGGCCAGGTCGGCCAGGTCGATCCCCGCCTCGATCCCTTCGAAGGCGGTTTTGAGGATGTCGATGCCGAGAAAAAAGACCCCGAACCCGGCCAGCGCCTCGCCGATCGCCCCCCGGCGCAGTTGCGGCCCCGAGAGTTTGAGCGCCATGCCGACGCCGATGGCGGGCAGGGCAAAGAGTTTAATGTCGACATGAAAGCCGATTAGGGCGACCAGCCAGCCGGTCATGGTGGTGCCGATGTTGGCCCCGAAGATCACCCACATCGCCCCGAGCAGGGTCAGCAAACCGGCGTTGACGAAGCCGATGGTCGCCACCGTCACCGCGCTGGAGGATTGCACCATCGAGGTAATCAAAACCCCCGACAGCACCCCCCGCACCGGGGTGCCGGTCCAGCGCGACAGAATGCGGCGCAGGGCGTCGCCGGCGGCCAGTTTCAGGCCGTCGGTCATCAGGGTCATGCCGAGCAGGAACAGCCCCAACCCGCCGATGAGGGTGCCGATGGAGGTAAAAGTCATGGAGACTCCGGTGGAGAAAGCGACCGGAAGAGCTTGCCGCGACTGGGCGGGGGGCGCCAGGGGCACCCCCCGCAAATGGATCAGGATTGGCCGAGCCAGTCCTCGATTTGTTCCATCGGCAAATGGTCGGCGATGTGGCTACCGTAGTAGGCCACGGCGATGACGCCATCGGCTTCGATGAGGAAGTCGGCAGGAATCGACGCCATCGCCCCCTCAGCCCGCATCTTGCCGCGCATCATGGTGCTCATCAGGGTGCCCATGTGGCGCGCCATCCCCTTGATCATTCCCCACATCGAGGTATCGACCCCGTAGCGCCGGTACAGCGTGCGCGACGGGTCGGCCAGAATCGGGAAGGGGGAGGTGGTCAGGGCAGCGTTGTAGCCGAGCTGGGTTGGGGAGGATTCATACACCGCCAGCAGGTGCAGCCCCTGGGTTTTGAGGTGGTCGATTCGACCGAGCAGCCGATGGACCCGCAGATTGCACAAGGGGCAGGAGGCATAACGGTAAAAGGAGAGCAGCACCCGTTTGCCGCGGTAATCGGCCAGCTGAACGGGGTTGCCCTCCAGGTCGAGGAGCGAGAAATCGGGGGCGGGGGTGCCGGGGGTGAGCTTCATGGCGGTCATCCTTTCGGGGATCGGAAAAAACAGCGATGACCGTGATGTCGCTCGGGTGGGCCGGATCTTACAGGGGAGGTGTCATCCCACCGTCCACCCCACCTCCACCAACAGTCGCGCCCCCGCAAACACCTTTCCTACCATTTGCTGCCCGGTGTGAATCGCCCCGACCCCCTCCGGGGTGCCGGTCATGAGCAGGTCGCCGTCGGCCAGGGTCATGAAGGTCGCCACCTCCGCCAGCAGCGCCTGGGGTTTGAAGAGCATCCGCGCCACCCCACCGGCCTGAACCCGCGCCCCGTCGATCCATAGCTCCAGCCGTAAGGAATCGAGATCGCCGACGAAAGGGACGAAATCGGAAAAAACCGCCGCTCCGTCGAAGCCTTTGGCCCGCTCCCAGGGTAGCCCCTTGGTTTTGAGCCGCAATTGCACCGCCCGCTTGGTCAGGTCGAGACCGAAGCCGACCCCGGCGATGGCCCCTCCCTGAATCAACAAGGCGATCTCCCCCTCGTAGTGGATCTCGTCCGCTGTGCTGGCGAGCGGACGCGCCCCAATGGCCGAGTTGGGTTTGACGAAAATCACCGGCTCTTCCGGGGTTTCGTTGCCCAGCTCGGCGATGTGGGCGGCGTAATTGCGCCCGACGCAGACGATCTTGCTGGGGGCGATGGGTTGGCCGGTAAAAGAAACCGTATTCATGGGGCGCTCCTGTGGGTGGGGAGGGGGATTACGGCACCGCCGGGCTGGGAATTCAACGGCCTTGCCCCCACCATCGAGGGAACGACAGAAGGCCTCTCAAAAACCGTCGCGCCGCAGGTTTTTGGGGGTGCCCACAAGGGGGGATTCATGACCATCAGCGGTCTCGACCCGCAACGCTGGCTCGATGAGCACGGCGACACGCTCTATCGCTACGCCCGCCTGAGGGTGGGGGAGGCGGCGGAGGACATCGTTCAGGAGACCCTGCTGGCCGCCTGGCAGGGGCGGGCGCGCTACACCGGTCAAGCCGCCGAGCGGGGCTGGTTGATGGGGATCCTTAAACACAAGGTGGTCGACCATCTGCGTCGCCACTACCGCCAGCGCGACGTGGAGATCGACGCGGGGGAGGATGGGATCGACGGGTGGTTCGACGCCAGCGGCCATTGGGCCACCCCCCCCGGCGATTGGGGGGGCGACCCCCGCAAGCTGGCCGAATCGACCCAGTTCTGGAGCTGGCTGGAGCGCTGCATGGAGCGGCTTCCCCCCCGGCAAAAGCTGGTCTTCGCCCTGCGCGACCTGGAGGGGGAGGAGGCCGAGGTGGTCTGTAAGGAAATCGAGGTCAACGCGAATCACCTCTACGTACTGTTGCACCGCGCCCGCTTGTCGCTACGGCGCTGCCTTGAAGGCCAAGGAATTGGCGCGACGTTTCCCGAGGAGGGTTTGAAATGATCGATTGCCGCCGCGCCAGCGAGCTGGTTTCTCAATCGTGGGACCGCCCTTTGACCAGGCGCGAAAAGTTCGGTTTGCGCTTCCACCTGCTGATCTGCGCCGCCTGCCGCCGTTTCGAGCGGCAGCTCGCCCTGATGAACCGTGTCTTCAAGCGGGGCGAGGAGTGCCCCCCCGAGCCGATGCCGGTCGAGGTCAAGGGGCGGTTGGCCGAGCGGTTGGATCGGGCGATTCAGGCATCGACACCACCGCAGTCCCAAGAGGGTAATCGCCCCCCTCGGTCCGAGTGAGGGCTGCCGGTGGTGGCCCATTTGCGAAACTGCACGGCCCGTTCGGAGTTGACCTTGTACCCCACGGCGATGATGGCGGGGAGCTTGTAGTGCAGGGTGTTGTAGCTCTTGCCGTCGGCGGCAGTTATTCGAAAATTTCGAATAACTGAATCTTCCTGTAACTCACTGTCGGAAAACACCTTTTTCAGGTGATAGTTGATGGTGTGGGTCTCCACATCATAAAGCACCCCCATCATCTTTTGGGTCAGCCAGATGCTTTCATCGGCATAAACGGCTTCTACGCCACCGCTGCCGCTGGCGGCGACAAAGGTCAGGTATTCGGCGGCAGAGGAACGGACGAGGGAAATGTCCCTTTTTTCGCGCCCCTTTGAACTTTTGCCCTTGCTCATCTCAGCCCCTCCTTCTTTCTATCGTCGGAGTTGCTGAGACCGTTTGCCCCATCCTCATCGATTTCAAACAAATCAGGCGTCGAGCGATGGACGCCGATGCCGTGCTCCATCAGCAGCATCACAAGCTGTTCCCCGTTCATCAGGGCGATGGGGGTCTTGTCGGATTGGGCAGCTTCCTTGGCGGCTCCTGGGCTGAAGTCGCTTGTGGTGATGATCAGGCCTTGCTCGTGCGCTCCGAGGCTGCCGCGCACCTGCTGTACCACCGGGGCCTGGATGTTGTTCTTGAGCTTCCACTTCTTGACCTGGACGGCCATCTTGATGCGGACCACGTCGCCCACCACCAGGGTGCCCCGGACATCGATGCCGCCGTCGCCGCTGAGTTTGGTTACCTCGACCATCTCGAAGCCCATCTCCGCCAGCAACTGCGAAATAAGCTCCTCGAACTCGCCGGGGTTCATGGCCAGCAGACGCTCACGCAGAGCCTTTCGGACCTGCTGATTGTGCTGCTCGATTTGAAACGCCAAACCGCGCCCCATCCATTGGCTCAGGCCCACATAGCCTCGGCCGTGCTGAACGAAGCGGGGCCGCTCACCGCGTTTCTGCTGGCGCTTGATCTCGGTGATCACCTGGGCGTACATGGTGGCCTCGGGCGTTTTACCACCCGTCACCAGCCAACCTTTTTGCAGGGCCTTCTCGGTAATCTCCTTGTAGTGCATCGGTTTCTTGTCGCCGAACTCCTCAAGCACTTTCTGCGCGCAATCGGTGAACGAAAAACCAGCGCTTGCAGGGGTGGGTTCTGGCGCCTCTTGGACGGCCGTAGGAGCCGGCCAAGCGCCGCTCGGTATTTCAGCGGAATCCCGCAGCGCGAAGGTCTGAGGGCCGACCTTTACAAAGGGCGACTTCTCACCGTTGTTCTTGATGTCGGAGTAGAGCCGGGCGCTGACGGTGGCATCTGGGGTCTTGCCGCCGGACTGCCAGAGACCGGCGGCCATGATCCTCTCGGTGATGTCCCTAGCGTGCAGAGCCGTTCCGGCCTGTTGCAACACCTGGATGGCGGCCGCTTTGATGTCTCTGCCCATGATCACGCCCCACTCAACTGGTAATAGGTTTCCAACGATTCGGTCAGCCCTTCCTCCAGTTGCCGGGTGCTTTCAAAGCGCAGTTGCTGCCAGCTTTTGAGGTTGAAACCGATGTCGCTTTCCAACTCGTCGCCGCGCGCTTTTTTGTCGGCAATGAGGATGAAATTATCCTGCTCCAGCCCCTTGCCACGATTGAGCCCCATCAAATAACCGATCTCGTGGTAGACGTTGCGGTTGCCGAAGGTGAGATCGGCAATCAACAGGCCCGAGCCTTCGATCACCTTGAGGATTTCGTCGTCGATGGTGTAGCTGTGGCCCTTATTGAACTGATCGATGCGGATCTCCCGCAGGCGGATATCGAGCTGGTGTTTGTCGTTGATTTGCTGAACGGTCTTCTGAATCGTCTTGTAGGTCTCTTCGCTCTCCTTGCGAAAGGCCATGGAGATGAAGATCTCCCGGTGCCGGGCGGTGAGGATGCTGTCGAACACGCTCACCAGGCTGGCGGCGTCCACCGCCTGAACGCGGCCCAGGTGGTAGTGGTAACCAAGCCCCTGCGTGGTGGTGACCGGGGCGAGATGGTCGATGCGGTTGCTGGTCACCCAGCGGGCGAAGGCGGCAAGCTGCCGCCCCTCGTTGTACAGGGCGAAATAGAGAAAGGCCACCAGCACCCCGTGGCAGCCGTTTGCCGCCAGCTTCGGGCGTTCGCGATACAACCCGTTGACCTGCTGAACCGCGTCGCGCAGGCGCGGCACCTGCGCATCGAGCGCGGCGGCATCCTTGGCCTGACTGACCGCCTCGTCGCGCCCCATGAGAAACTGCGTCCATCCCAACGCCAGGGAGCGGCGGTTCTTCAGGGGCTCCGCCAGAGCGGCCAGATAGCGGTCGTCGATCTCGGCCAGCAGCTTGCGGGCCAGATAATAGGCCGGGCCGAAGCTAGGGCTTTCGAGCAGGGTTGTGTCGTCGAACAGGCTGCCGTCGCCATCTTCTAAAATCAGCCGCAGATTCTCCTCGGAGGTGAGCGGGATCTGTTTGGCGTTGATGTTGTGGAACACCACCTTCTCGAAGCGTTGGGCCTGCGTGGCGTCATCGTGCAGCACGATGCAGAACGGCGTGGGTAGGTTGTAGTTGGCCTCACCCGGGCTGGCGTGGTTGGCGGCGCTCAGGCGGTGGTTGCCGTCGATGCGGAACAGCTTCAGGCCGCTTTCAATCTTGTCATCTGGCAGGCTCAGATAGGCCAGTTGCGGCGCGTTGGCCCCGCCCACCGTCTCCAGCGCCTTCGGCAGCTTGGTGGTGACCGTCTTCACGCTCAGGCCGTTGACGTTGGAGGCAAAGCCGGTGCCGGAAAGGATGTCGGCGATGGGGGCGATGCTGCGCTTGCCCTTGTAGGCGTTGAAGTCGAATTGCAGCGAGGCCGACAGGATCACCTCGGGGAAGAAGAGATATTGCCGGTCGTCGAGAAAGCGCTCGATCTCCGCCTTGTGGGTGTCGATCAGGTTGCGCTGATACTCGGCGTTGAACTCGGAACAGCGGGCCAGATCGCCCAGCGGCGCAACGCCCCGGATCACCGTGAAGCCGCCCAAGGAGGTGTGCAGGATGCCGGAGAGGATCATGCCTTGCCTCCCTGCAACAATTGTTGCTCGAAACACTCGCGGGCCTTGCGCCAGACGGTTTCGGCGTGGGCCTGCAACCGCCGCGCTTTGTCTTTTCTGTCCACAACTTCGCGGGCAATGGTTTGTTGCGTGTCGGCATCAGGCACGGGAACGCGCAGTTCGGCCAAAGTGCTGGTGTTAATGCCTGCCTGGTTGTTGAAGAAGGTGCTTAACGCGGAGAAATAACCGATACCGCGAAACGCATTCAGCAGCGCGGCGACAAAATAAGGCTCGATGCCCGGTTTCAATGCAATGCGGGTCATGTGGTTGGAACAAGCGCAGGGCGTCTCCAAATCGAAGACGGCTGTCTTACCCACCCATTCGGCGGAGTTGGTGTTATTGAACAACACTTCGCCTTGAGTCAAATAATCATCCTCTTTGACCCTTGATGCCGGAACGCTCTTGGTCTCGGCGATGGATAGCTCGCCCCACGCATTCAAATTGAGTGGCCGCAAGTGTGGCACGGCGGCTTCATCTCCACGTGCCTGGTCCTGCCGACCAGCAGCAAAACCGGAACGCATGAACACCGCCAAGTCACCGAGATTCCGCGTGGCATGTTTTGACTGCTCGCTGGCGCGGCGGAGCCGCTGAAAATAAGGGCTGTGATAATCGGCATCGAGCCTGGGTTTTACCTGATTCAGCCGAACAGCAAAGACCCGGCGACCATCCGATTCCGGAAGAATCGCTAGTTCCGCGAGCACATATTTATCAATCGATTTAAGCAACCGCTCCGCCTCCGCCAGGGCGCGGTCGCGCTCGGCGCGGGCGGCGTCGAGTTCGGCCACCAGGCGGCGCTGGATGTCGAGGGGTGGGAGGGGGATTTCTAGGGATTTGAATTCCTCTTTGTTGATATTCGGTTGTCCTGCCGGACGTTGAATTGCACCAACCCATGACGCATAGGCATCTGTTTTCGTAAATCCGCAAACGAATTCAGGAAGTACCTCGTTGTTGAAACGAAACCGTATGCAGTATCCAGCGAAGACAGCCGGATCAAAGCGAACATCGTGCAGATAGGTCTTGCCAACCGTCGCTCCGCTTCGGGCAAACAGCAGATCACCTTTTGAAAGCAAATGTTTGTCAGCCCACTTTTCGGCGGCAACAAACTCATGGGGCAGTGTGATTCCGTCATCACCATAGTCTGTGATGCGGATATAACGAGGCTGATCATCACTTGTGCGTTCGACGGCACTTGCTGAAGTGCCATAACACGGCTCTTCGGAAACTAAGGTTGCGAGGCTACGTTTCGGATATGCGTAGTTTTGCTTCTTTGAGTTGCGCACAAATCCAGGATCGAGACGCTCGTCTGGCAGCTCCCCCCGCCGCACCGCAAAGCAGACTGGCTGCCCTGTGGGGACGGGGGCTAGACGAAAAAAGGTTCTGGGTCTCGCTTGAAGACGGCGTATTGGCCCAATAGACCGCTGCCGGGGATGACATGGCGATGGCGCTCGGACCAGTGGCCGGGCTTTTTGCCCTCGCCGGGCACCCAGTCGAAAGCCACCTGCCAGTCGAACAGATCGCTGCGCTGGCGCTCGGTGCGCGACTGTTCCGGCGTCTCGTCCAGCATCTCCACCTGGTAGGTGGTGCGGCCGGTGGCGTCGTAGCCGATGTTCTCGGCCATGGCCATGAAGATGGCCTCGTCGTCCGAGGCGGGCACGTTGGGCTGGCGTTTCTCCAGAAACACCACGCTTGACTTCACCCCCGCGCCGAAGTGGGCGAAGGCGAATTGCGGCAGGCTGACCACGGCCAGCACCTTGAAGCGCTCCAGTATCCAGTCACGCACCCCTTGCAGGCTGGCGTTGGTCAAGAGGCCGTCGGGCAACACCACACCGGCCTGGCCGCCCGGTTTCAGCAGTTGCCAGACCCGTTCGCAGTAGATGATTTCGGTCTTGACGCTGGAGCGCTGCTTGACCGCCTTCTTGCCCGCCTTGTAGTCGGCATTGGTGTCTTCGTCGTCGTCCTCGTCCTCGTCCTTGCCGCCGCCCTTGGCGACATAGCGGGAGAGTTCATAGCTGGAAAGGTAGCTGTGCAGCTCGTCCTTGATGACCGCGCCAAAGGGGGGATTGGTGGGGATCTTGTCGAAGCCCTTGCTCTCGTCCCGCTTGATGACCTCTTCGGGCTTGCCGGTCTCTTCGTTAATGACCGTCTCCCGGTAGAGGCCGAGGATGTCAAACATCCCTTGGTTCTTGCGGGCGATATTCGGCAGCGGTTCCAGTGCGTCGTTGCCGATGATGTTGGTATGGCCGTCGTCGTGGACGATCATGTTCATCTTGGCGACGCGGGCGATCTCCTCGTTGATCTCCACACCATACAGGCGCTTTTCAGCAAAGCTGTGCCAGTAGTCGAAGTGCTCCTTGCTGTCCTCCTCGTAGTACTCGCCCGCCAACTTGCGCACATGGTCGAGGGCGTGCAGCAGGAAGCCGCCGGAGCCGCAAGCCGGGTCAATCACGAAATCCTCGGCCTTGATGTCGAGCATTTGGGTGGCGAAGGCGATGATATTGCGCGGCGTGAAGTACTGGCCGAAGTCGCCTTTGAAAAAACCGTCCATGAACTGCTCGAAGGCGACGCCTTTGGTGTCCAGGTCGGTGGCGGTGAGATTGACGCCTTCAAGGTGGAGCACCACGTTTTTCAGGGTGGTGTCGTCGATCTTGATGTCGTCGTTGAAAACGTCCGGCTCGTTCTGGCGCTCGATGGCGTACATGGCCTTGATGCGGTTGGCCAGACGTTGCGGCGTTTCGTTGGTTTTGATCTGGAACTCGTAGGGCTGACACTTTTTACGCGGCTTCTTCTCGTCGCGTGTCTTCAGGAAGATCAGCTTGGTCAACTCACCAAAAGCCATGGGTGGCGAGAGGCGGCCGCCGCCCCATAGGGTTTGATGACACTTGCGGATGGTCTTGATCAGGTCGTCGCGACTGACTGCGCCGATGTCCGGCTTGGGGAAGGCGCTCTTGTAGTATTTGAACTCCTCCGGCTTACCGTACTGGATCGGCAGGTCGGCAACGATGTTCGCTTCGCGCTCCAGCGCGCCGAACTTGTCGGAACAGTCGTAGAAGGCGCGGGTCTGGCCAGCGATGACGCCGATGTACACGGCGCGAAATTTATGGGCGTGGCCGTTGCCGAAGGCCTGCTCCACGGCCTGCTTGAACTCGGTATCGGAAACGCCGTCACGCTTGCACTCGATCACGCCGAAGGGCTTGGTGCGCTCCTTGTCACGGAATACCACCAGATCGGCGCGGTCCACCGGAGTGCGGTCGGGAACCGTCACCTCCACGCCGATGCACTCAGGCTGATACCCATACCGATAGATCAACTCGGCGTAGTAGGCGGCTCGTACCTTCTCTTCTGGATCGCTCCACTTCTCGGAGACATTCACTGCCACGTAGCGGATCTTCTCGGTCTTGCCGCTGGTGATGAGTTGCAGGTGGCCGTCCGCGAAAGCACGTTGCAACAAGTCCTGGGTGTCCGTGGTCATCTCAATTCCCCTTCATTTCATACAGCCCTGTCTGGCTGATCTTCTTTTCTTCACAAAACTTCTTGAACTGCCGCTGAGCCAGCTTCGAAGGCACCGTCTTCCCATTTTCCCAACGATTGACCGTGGCGAAGCTCACCCCCAGGGCGTGGGCCAGTTCCTCCTGGGAGAGCGCCAGCTGCCGCCGCACCTCCTTGACCGTGGCCGGAAAGTTTTCGGGCTGGCGGATCATGGCCATTGGACGTCTCGCGCTGATTGAACCAGGCGCAGCAGGCCGGGCGCGACGTTCCACTGGTGGCCGTCGTCGGTGGCGATGCTGATGGTCTTCTTGTTGAAGCGCAGCACGGTGCCTTCCAGCATCCGGCCGTCTGGGGCCTGAAAACCGACCCGGTCGCCTCTGGTGAAGCTGGTCATCAGCGTGGTGGCGCGGGCCTGGGAGATGAGATTGAGCCGCTCGACGATCAGCCGGTTGAGAAAGAGCAGATCCTCTTCGTCCAAACGCTTGATCGCCTCGACGGCGGAGAGGCGGTCGACGATTTTGACGCTGCCGGGTTTCATGGCTGTTCCCCCTGTTGATGCGCTCGAAGACGCGAAATTGGTGTGTTTGTTGACGACGCGTTGGAGGCCGTCTTTCAGGAGCGGTGCGCCGAAGTTGATGGGCAGCCCGAGGGGCAGATTCATTCGCGCAGGTAGGTCAGAAGCTGTTTGAGATGAACCGACTTTTGCCGCTCAACCGACAGCCCTCGCTGTTCTGTTGAATATTTTGGCCAGTACCGCCTCATAGACCGATTCCAACAGCCCCAGCCCAGTATTCCGATGCAGTTGCAGCGCCACATCGACCACGATCCCGCCGACTTCCTCGATATCTCTTCGCGTCTTCGCGTGAGGCCATCTCAGACATTGACCTGCTCCTGTTCAATATAGGCGCGCAACTCCGGCCGCAGGGCCTTTTCGGTGACCAGATCGACCGGACAGCCGAGCAGGTCCTTCAGGTAGAACTGCACGCCGAAATAGCGCTTGGAGGTGGCCGGACCGTCGAAGGCCACCAGCACATCGACATCACTGTCTCTGCTCGCCGTATCGCGGGCGGTGGAGCCGAACAGGGCCAGCCGCGTCACGCCGAAACGGGCCTGCAACTCCGGCTTGCTGCGGCTCAGCAGGTCAAGAGCACGTTGTCTGTTCATCGCTCAGCCTCCAATCATCTGGTTCATCACCTGGCCTTGAGCGCCCCATACGCGGGCGCACGAAGACCATTAACAACCATCCGGCAATATAACATCCGCTATGCCACGTGCAGCTCCAAATTTGCGGGAGTCCCGACAGATTTAAAACTGCTCCGGTACGTTAATCGGGGAAGCAACCAGAACCCACAACGAGGAGCGACCGGCCATGGACATCAACGCCCGGTTTGACGGAATCATGAAAAGCATCAACCAGTTCGCCTTTGATCCTGCCGAGCAGCGGTTGCAGGAAAAAATGCAGAACTCCGGACAAGGTGCGGAGGACGGGGAAAAACCCGGAGGCATAGATGGTTGGAGGGGACAGTCGTAAGGCTGGCAGCAGGACGCGAAGTCGGGACGATAAGCGCAGTGCGGGGGACTTTGAGGCGAAGGAGTAAGCGGGATATGAGGGATTTGTGCCCCGTTGGCGCGGCAGCATCCCTACGGGACTCGCCTAAGGAGGCGCTGATTTATTCGCGCTTCCGAGCGACCCAGGGATGGGCCGCCAAAATCAGGAACGTAAGTGACTGATTTTGAAAGCGAAGCAAAAACCACGTTTTTTGCGAAGCGTGCTGATTCAAGGCAGGAGCCTTTAATCAGCGTTTCCCTAAGAAGGCGCTGATTCACGGCAAAACTCCGCCATTGAAGCGCCTGTAAATCCCCCCTATCCCCCCTTGAACAAGGGGGGGACGCTCGCGGGGGCGTTCGGGTTGAATTCATCGGCGCTTCCGGGCCAACCGTTCGCAGACTTCGGTCCACCCTCACGTAGGAGGCGACCCCGTCGCCGAACCCCTGCTGTACGCAAAGCGGCGTAAGGCGCTGGCCATACGCAGAAAAAACAAAAAACCCCGCAAGGCCCAAAGGCCCTGCGGGGTTTTGTTTTCGCCCGGATCTTCATGAATTTGCTCTTGCCCTGGCTTGTTCCTTAGCCGCACTAGGATCTTTTGTTCGTTTGGGCGTATGCACTGCTACGCCGCGCACTCACAAAAGCCCTATTGCGACCAAGGCCCGTCGCCATCATCAAGGCAATTCATGAAGATCCGGGCTAATTGGTGGAGGTGGCGGGAGTCGAACCCGCGTCCGAAAGTGATCCAAGCCGGTCTCTACATGCTTAGTCGGTGATTTGATTTACCGGCATTGACCCCCACCGACGGGGTTCGCAACCGGGGAGTCCAGTTAATCTCGATTGCAGGCCCCGGACATGCCTGAAATCCAGCAGCGGTGGATGATCGAGGTCCCAACCCCCCGATGCTCGGAGTTGGGTTCGAGGCCGCATTAAGCGGCGGCCAGCGCGATGTCGTCGTTGGCGACTATGTTTTTTCTTGGCTTTTTACGTGGATCCAAGACCACGGCATGCAACCAAACCTTTCACGCCTTCCGTCGAAACCGTGACACCCCCGTATTGGCCCTGTTGAGGCGGCAGGGGCAACCCCTCCTCCAATGGTTCATCCTTCGACAGGCTCAGGATGAGCGTATTGAGGGAGATGGAAACCCAACGCCTCGGGCCAAATTGTAAAGATCGTGTACGCACCCCTTCGACAGAGCTCGGGGGGATGGTTCCAAAACAGGGGCGGGATGATGACAGGGTGGGGCGATGCCGCAAGCGGCATTAACCCCCCCGTGCTCCGCTCTTCAGGATTCGCCCCTTCTCCCGCGCCCAATCCCGGTCTTTATCGGCCTGCCGCTTGTCGTGCAGCTTTTTGCCCCGGCACAGCCCCAGCTCCACCTTCACCCGGTTTTTGCTCCAGTGCAGGTCGAGGGGGATGACGGTCAACCCCTTCTCTTTGACCTTGCCCATGATCCGGTTGATCTCCTGCCGATGCAGCAGCAGGCGGCGGGTGCGGTCGGGGGCGTGGTTTTCCCGGTTGCCGTGGCTGTAAGGGCTGATGTGCCCTGCCAGCAGATAGGCTTCGTTGTGGTGAAAGGTGACGTGGGCGTCGGCAAGGTTGCCCTTGCCCTCGCGCAGCGCCTTAACCTCGGTGCCGACGAGTTCCAGCCCCGCCTCCAAGCGCTCCAAGACCTCGTAGTCGTGGAAGGCTTTGCGGTTGCTGGCGATCAGCCGCTCCGGTTTTTTGTCTTTCTTCGCTTTGCTCACGGCCATCCTAAAAAAATCCCCCTCTCCCATCAGGGGAGAGGGTCGGGGTGAGGGGTGGTGCTCGGTACCCTCTGCGACCCCCTTGCAATAGGAAAGTCGGGGTGAGGGGCGGTGTTCGGACCCCCTGCACCCGCTTTCGATGGAGGGGTGATCGTCGCCAAAACACGGCATCGGGGGGGCGGATTCCGGGTGCTGCTTTGGGGCGACCCGGGAATGACGCCCTCCCGGTCGGCGTTCGTGCGCGGGGGTTACTCCCCGCCCGGCAAAGACTCCTCCACCACATGGTCGTTCTCGGCGCGGGCGAGCTGCACCGCCAGGGTGGTGGGGGCGTCGGCGCGGGTGATGGTCTTGGCGATGATCTGCTTGGTGCCGCTGACCGACAGCAGCTCGAACAGATAGATGAATTCGTCCTCCAGCGCCTGAATCACCGGGGCTTGATCCTCGGGGCTGAGCTCCCACAACACCTTTTTGAAGTGGCCGAAACCCTTCTTTCGGGTCTTGTAGATGAACTGCTCCTGGGTGTCCTTGCCGCTCTTCTCGTCCGCGTGTTGGGCGGCGATCAGAGCGTCGATCCTGGCGACCAGCGCGGCGGGCAGGGTGTCGTAGATGATGTTCTGGAAGCCGGTGGCCAGGTGGATCTCGCAGGTCTGGGTGCCGGGGAAGCGGTTGAACATCTCTTTGGGCAGGGTCGAGGCGCCGTGCTGCACGCAGCCGCCCAGGCCGTATTCGTTGCGGGCCGCAATCGAGAGCTGTTCTAGGGTGGTGAAGTCGAGCTTCACATCCAAGATCTTGCCGTCGGGACCGGGGACGCCGCCGTGGCTGGTGCCGGTCTGCACCGACAGCTTCGACAGCCCCGGTTTGCCGGGGGCCATGGCGCCGAAGTCGCGGTTGAAGCCGTCGAGGAAGGCGCGCAGCTCGTGGATGTTGGAGTTTTCATGGCCGACCTCGCCGATCTCGCCGCCGACGGAGACGGTCACCCCGGCGGGTTCCACCGAACGGATGAAATCGGAGATCTCGGCGCAGTGGGTGTAGTTGAGTTTTTGCTGCTCATCGACGGTGGGGAAGCTCAGGTCAACCAGGGTCGAGGTATCGACGTCGATGTTGAAGAACCCCGCCTCAATCGCCTCGCGGGAGAGATCTTTGATGCCGTCGATGATCGCCTTGGGATCGTTCTTGTAGGTCTTGGCGTTGGCCTGGAAGTGGTCGCCCTGGATGAAGACCGGCCCCTCGACCCCCTCGCGGATGGCGGCGGCCAGCACCACGGCGGCGTATTCGGCGGGGCGTTGGAAGGTGTAGCCCATCTCGGAGCGGGCGATCTCAAAGATATAGGCCCCGGCGTCGATGGCGCTGGCCGAGCGGATCATGGCGCGGGCGACCTGGTAGGTCATGCCGCGGATGTTGACCGCCGGGACGGTGAAGCCGTCGACCTCGCCGCGCCCCATCGCCATGTAGAGCTCGTGGATCGAGGCGGGGAAGACCCCCACCTGAAGGCCGCCGTTGCGGATCAGGGTCCGGGCCAGGGCGCGCACCTCGGCCGATTCGCCGAAGGCCGCTTCGAAGGCGAGCAGATCCATTGATTCGCGGAAGCGGTGGGCGTCGAGAACGGTCACCGCCCCCTCTTCGTTGTCGAGGACGATGGCGTTGGCGACGGCGTCGAGCAGGGCCTGGCGGTTCATGCGGCGGACTCCTTGGCGGTTTTTTAGGCAGTAAAGACAAAGCTTGAATGGGATGCGCTGCGAGGATGGCCTGGCGGCGGTATGTGATCGGTTGTTTTTGTCCCCTCGCCCCTCAGGGGAGAAGGTTGGGGTGAGGGGTGGTTTTTGATGATGCCTTCAACTTGTGGGAGCGGCGTCCCCGCCGCGATTATTCAGCTAGGAGTCTGTCGGACTTGAGATCGTCCTACTGCGCCGGCGGGTAATCGGTCCAAATTTCCCCGGTTTTTCGTCACATAGACACCACTATGATCCTCAAAACCGTGAAAATTTGGCCTCGATTCCCCACTCGGCTCGCTACGGACGCTCAAGCCCGACAGACTCCTAGATAATCGCGGCGGGGACGCCGCTCCCACAAAAGCAGTGCTCCACAATTTCTCTTCAGTTGCCTGACACCAACCCCAAACCCTGCATCTCCTCCCACAGCGGCTGGCGGTACTGCTCCGACAGCGGCGTCAGGGGCAAACGCAGTTCCTCGCCGCAGCGCCCCAGCATGGCGACCGCCGCCTTAACCGGGATCGGGTTGGATTCCACGAACATCAGTTTGTTGATGTGCAGCAGCTTCATGTGCAGCACGCGGGCGTCGTCCCACCGCCCTTCGAGGCAGGCGTGGACCATGTCGCTGACCATGCGTGGGGCGATGTTGGCGGTCACCGAGATGACCCCTTTGCCCCCGATCGCCATGAAGGGGAGCACGGTGGCGTCGTCGCCGCTGATCAGCTCAATCTTGTTGCCAGCCAGCCGCAGGATGTTCGAGGCCAGCTCCATGTCGGCGGTCGCCTCTTTGATGCTCACCACGTTGGGAATCTCGGCCAGACGTGCGACCGTCTCGGCGCTCATGTTCACCGCCGTTCGCCCAGGGACGTTGTAAAGCATGATCGGCAGGTGGACCGCCTCGGCGATGGTCTTGTAGTGCTGGTAGAGTCCCTCTTGGGTCGGCTTGTTGTAGTAGGGGGTAATCAGCAGCGCCGCGTCGGCCCCCGCCTCCTTGGCAAAGGCGGTCAGCTCCAGCGATTCGCGGGTGGCGTTGGACCCGGTCCCGGCGATGACTGGGATGCGCCCCTTGGTCTGCTCGACCACGATGCGGATGACATCGTGGTGCTCGGCGTGGCTCAGGGTGGCCGACTCGCCGGTGGTGCCGGTGGCGACGATGGCGTCGGTCCCCTCGGCGATATGCCACTCGACCAGGGCGCGCAGCGCCACTTCGTCAACCTGCCCGTCCCGGAAGGGGGTAATCAGGGCGACCATGGATCCTTGGAACATAGGAACCTCGTGTTTCATACTTGAAATAACCGGCTTGTGAATGCCGGGTTTTTGATCTTGAGCGGTCCGTTTTGGGGGCAGGCGGGTAATGTGGCCACGGTTAGCCCCCCAAAAGACCGGGGACTATATCACAGCCCGCCTTCCCCCCTACAACCCGACGACGAGGTTCCCATGACGCTTGCCATTGGCGAAGCCGCACCCGAGTTTTCTCTTCCCAATGCCGCCGGACAAACCGTGCATTTGAGTGATCTGCGCGGCCAGTGGGTGGTGCTGTATTTCTACCCCAAAGATATGACCCCCGGTTGCACCACCGAGGCCCAGGAGTTCCGCGATCTCAAAGAGGCCCTGGCCGCCAAGAACGCGGTGGTGCTGGGGGCGAGCAAAGATTCGGTGGCCCGTCACGCCAAGTTTCAAGACAAAGAGGGGCTCAATTTCTGCTTGATCTCCGATGCCGACGCCGACCTATGCGAGCGCTACGGCGTCTGGCAAGAAAAGAAGAACTACGGCAAGACCTACATGGGGATCGTCCGCTCCACCTTTTTGATTGACCCCGAGGGGAAGATCGCCAAGGTGTGGACCAAGGTGAAGGTCAAGGGGCATGCCCAGGCGGTATTTGAGGCGATCCCATAATTAGACCCAAGGGGGGGAAGACAATGAATTACCGATGGCTTGGGTGGATGGGGTTTATCGCCGTGCTTGCCGGATGTGCTTCGGGCAAACCGCCGCTCCACCAAGAGTTGGGCAGCAACACCATCCGGGTGGGGGTGGTGCTCTCGTTCTTTGAGAAAAACGGTATCCCTGATCGACTCGACGCCATGGCGGCGGCCAGTTTAGAGACGGCGCTGAGTTCGACCGGGTTGATGGATCGCATGAGCAGCGGCATCGGCCGCGTCATGGGCGACGATTCGGATGAGGTCCACATTCAGCTCCTCACGCGAGATCGTCTGAAGCAGGTGATGCAAGAACAGAGACTCCAAACCAGCGGCGTGGCCGATGCCGACCAGATGGTGGCGCTGGGCAAGGTGGCCGGTTTGCAGGTGGTGGTTACCTTGGAGCCGACCTCACTCAGGAGCGAAGAGATCAAATTCCGCAAAGGGGAGCGCTACTGCGTGCAGCGCACCGCCTATGCGGGGTTGAGGATCGCCGCCATCCGGGTCGACACCGGCGCCATCGTGGTGGGTGGTTATTACGAGGGTGACGAAGAGAGCAGCGACTGCGACACCCGTAGCTATCGCATGGACAAACTCGAACCGGCCGACATGTTGATCCGCAAAGCGGCGCAGGAGGCGACCGAAAGTTTTGCCTCCGATTTCCGGGGGAGTTTGTAACCCCGCGAAGCCCCATCCCCTTCCCCTGTCTGAAGGCGCTTCGAGGGAGGGATTGGTGGGAGGGATTGGTGGGAGGGATTGGTGGGAGGGGATTGGTGGGAGGGGATTGGTGGGAGGGGATTGGTGGGAGGGGATTGGTGGGAGCGCCGTCCCGGCGCGATTATTTGAACGTTCTTCGAGGTTTCCTGTGTCTGAACCAATCCTGGTCCGCTATCGCTTGCTCGGTTGTCCCGACGAAGCGACCGCCCTGAAAAAGGGGGAGTCGGTCGCGGTGGGGATGACGGTGGGATCGTGGACCGACCTGCCCGCCGCCGAACAGGAGGCGATGCGCCCCTACAAGGGTTCGGCGGTCGCCTCGGGGATGGAGGCGGGGGGCGATGCCTGGGTCGAGGTCGCCTATCCGGCGGGTAATTTTCCGGCCCGTCTGCCTGCCCTGCTGACCTGCGTTTTTGGCAAGTTGTCCCTCGATGCCAGGGTGCAACTGGCCGACGTCACCCTGCCCCCCACGTTCGCCGCCGGATTCCCCGGCCCCCAATTCGGCATTCGTGGAGTCCGCGAACGGGCTGGGATTTCGGGGCGGCCGCTGCTGATGAGCATCTTCAAGTCGGGGCTGGGGATGAGCCTGGAGGATTTCGCCCAAGCCTTCGCGGAGCAGGCCGACGGCGGGGTCGATCTGATCAAGGATGACGAGATCGTCTTCGACACCCGCGCCTTCGAGCGCATCCGCGCCGTCGCCCCCATCGTCGAGGCGAGAGCCCGCTCTGGCCGTCCGCTGATCTACGCCGTGAACCTCGGCGGCCCGGTCGAGGAGCTAACCACCCGGGCCCGCTGTTTGGTCGAAGCGGGGGCGGGGGCGCTGCTGCTCAATGTGGCTGCCTACGGTTTCGACTCCTTGCATTCGCTCGCCGCCGCCAAACTCGGGGTTCCCCTCTTGGCCCATCCCGCCGTGGCGGGGGCGATCACTGGGATTGACCGACATCTGATCCTCGGCAAATTCATGCGCTGGTGCGGTGCCGATCTGGTCCTGTTTCCCGGCGCCTACGGCTCGCTCGCCATCCCGCAAAGCGATGCCGAGGCGATCAAGGCGGCGCTGGTGAGCGCGTCCAAACTTCATCGCCGCTCTTGGCCGGTCCCCTCGGCGGGGATTCATCCCGGCATGGTGGCGCGGCTTCAGGCCGATTTCGGCAACGACTACGTGGTCAACGCCGGGGGTGCCATCCACGGCCATCCCCTGGGGGTCCAAGGGGGGGTGGTCGCCTTCCGGCAGGCGATTGCCCGGGTTTCGGGGGGTATGGAATTGGCGGGGGCCGACGAGCCGGAGCTGAAGGCTGCGTTGGAGAAGTGGGGGATTGCCGAATGAGGTTTTGTCGGAGCGCCGCCCCCGGCGCGATGAGTCATTCAGGGGTAAAAGCCATCGGCGCGAGAACGAGCCTCCCACCTCCTTTTTCGACCGCAACATCGGAGCTCGATTGTGGGGGCGGCGTCCTCGCCGCGATGACGTTGCGATGAATCCGAAACGCCCCGTCATCCTCTGCGACTTCGACGGCACCATCACCAATCGCGACGTCATCATCTCGATCATGGCCCACTTCGCCCCCCCGCAGTGGGAGGCGATCAAGGACGAGATTCTCGCCCGCCGCCTGAGCATTCGCGCCGGGGTCGAGCGGCTCTTCGCCTTGATCCCTTTCCATCGCAAGGCTGAGATCGCAGCCTGGGCGGTGGCCAACATGACCATCCGCCAGGGGTTTGTGCAGTTTCTGACTGAGGTACGACGGCGGGACATTGAATTTCGGGTGGTGAGCGGCGGCATGGGTTTTTTCGTCCGCCCCATCCTCGCCCCCTTCGCGATTGCCCCGAGCGAAATCCTGGTCAGCGATGTGGTCGAGCGGTCCGATGGCATGATGGGGGTCGCTTGGGCAACCCCTTGCGACGACCAATGCAACAACGACTGCGGCCTGTGCAAACCGACGGTACTGCGCGGCTTGGTGGGGCGTCATCGGGTGGTGATCGGCGATTCGGTCACCGATCTGGCCGGGGCGCGGATCGCCGAAACCGTCTTTGCTCGCGATTACCTGGCCCGGACCTTGGGCGAAGAGGGGCGTACCTTTTACCCCTTCGAAACCTTCGACGACATCACCCCGAAATTGGCGGATTTGGTATGACCCCACCCCCCTCGATCCTCACCGAATTCAAACGCCGCCTCGCCGCTCGCGGTTGGATGCCCGCCACCAGCGGCAATCTGTCGCTCAAGGTGGGGGGGGATCCGCTCACCTTTTGGGTCTCGGTCTCGGGGCGCGATAAAGCGGTCGACAAGGCCGACGATTTTATTCAGGTCGTTTGGGCGGGGGGCAAGCTGGAGCGCAAAGGGGGCCCCGCCGCCGACCCCCGCAAACCCTCGGCCGAGGCCAAGGTGCACGGTCGTATTTACGAGGCGACCGATGCAGGCTGCGTGCTGCACGTCCACACCCTGCCCGCTGCGTTGCTGTCGAAGCTGTGCCCCGGCGACATCCTGCAATTCCAGGGTTTGGAGCTCATCAAGGCCTTCGGCATGTGGGAGGAGGATGCGGTGCTCACCGTGCCGCTCGCCTCCAATCCCGCCGATTTCGACGCCTTGGCGCGGGCGGTGGCCGGGGCGATTTGCGAAGGGGTGCCGGGGGTGTTGGTACGGGGGCATGGGTTGTACGCTTGGGGCGCGGACGGCCCCGCCGCCATCCGCCACCTGGAAGCCTTCGAATTCCTTTTTGCATACGCCGTCGAGGCGCTGAAATTGACAGGGGAGACGCCATGGCCGTCGTGACCGTATCGACCGGAGAACGCTTCGAGGGGGAGGCGGCTCGCCAGTACTTAGACGAGCACGGGGTGGTGCTGGAATTCTGGAGTGCCGACGCTCTGCCCGAGGATTTGCGCAAGGAGCGGACCCCGAGCAGCGAGCAGAAGGATGAAATCCTCACCGCCTTCGCCGGTCGGATCGACGACCTGAAAACCAAGCGGGGCTACAAGGCGCAGGATGTGGTGGTGCTCAATCCCGACACCCCCAACCTGGAGGCGATGATGGTCAACTTCCGCAAGGAGCATCACCACGAGGATGACGAGGTCCGCTACGTCATCGACGGCGAGGGGGTCTTCACCATCAACGGGGGCGATTTTACCTTCGATATTCTCTGCCAGGAGGGAGACGCCATCGTCGTCCCCCAAGGAACCCGCCACTGGTTCGACCTAACCGATTCGCGCCGCATCGCCTGCATCCGCATCTTCGATACCCCGGAGGGGTGGAAGGCGATTTATTGAGCTGGGAATACCGATTGAGGAGGTGCATATGCCGTCGCTTTTGCGCAAGGAGGAGGCTCATCGATTGATTGACGAGCTGCCCGCCGACGCTACTTGGGAAGACCTGATGGGCGAGATTTACGTCCGGGAGGCGGTTGAGAAAGGGCTGGCCGATAGCGCGGCGGGACGAACGCGGGCTGTGGAAGAGATTCGGGGGAAATACGGTCTACCTGAATGAAGGTTCATTGGACCCGGTCGGCTGAAAGTCACCTTGATGCCATCCATCGGTATATCGCGCAGGACTCGCCTGTATATGCCCAGCGGATGGTGGATCGCATTACCCGCCGCTCGATGCAAATCGCGGCTTTTCCCAGGTCGGGGCGAATAGTGCCCGAGTATGGCCACGATGCGATTCGGGAGGTGTTCGAATCTTCGTACCGCATCATCTACCGGATTTATTCCGACAGAATCGATGTCTTGGCCGTCCTTCACGGCGCTCAAGCACGACTGAACAGCCAATTCTGAATCAGCGCACCGAGCCCGTTTTTATTTTGAGGTCCCCATGTCCCAACCCCGCATCGAAATCTACGTCACCACCATCTGCCCCTACTGCGTCCGGGCCAAAACCCTGCTGCAAAAAAAGGGGCTGCAATACGTCGAGATCAATGCCGAGGATCCCGCCGTTCGCGCCGCCATGGTCGAGCGGGCGGGGGGGATGCGCACCGTGCCGCAGATCTTCATCGGGAAGACCCACGTCGGCGGCTGCGACGACCTCTACGCGCTTGAAAAAGCCGACAAGCTCGATCCCCTGGTCGCCGCCGAGGCGGCCCAAGCGGCAGGCTAACGGGGGCGAACGTGACGCAAGCGGCAGGTTGGTCCCTCAAGGTACGCATCCTCTCGATGGGGCCTGCCCCCTTTGCCGAAACGGCGGCGGCGGCGCGCAGTTGTTACAGCGCGAGGCCCGTTCTGCCCGAGGGGCTCCCCCCCGAACGTTGGGGCGACCTGCTTGCCTCGATCATCCAGGCGGGCCATCACACCACGCTCGCCCACACCCACATCACCTTCCTGGTCGAGGGGCTCTCCCGCCACTGCATTTGGGCCTTTTTGCATCGCCACCCCTTTTACAACTCTGAGCAGGTCTCCCAGCGTTACGTCGCGGTCGCGGTTGATGCGATGGCGGTCCCCCCCGGATTGCCTCCGGCGGCGGCGAACCGCTTTCGCCAGGGGATGACCGCGATGATGGCCGCCTACCAAACCATGACCGAGGCGCTACGCCCGGCGGCCCACGCCCAGTGGAGCGAGCGGTTCCCCCCCAAACGCAAGGGGTTCGAGCGCGATGTCGGCAAACGGGCGATGGAGTCGGCCCGCTACCTGCTGCCGCTGGCGGTGACCGCCCACCTGCACCATACGGTCAGCCTGCTCACCCTGATGCGGCTGCACGCCGCCGCCCCCCTGTGCGAAACCCCCGATGAGGCAGGGGCGCTGACCCGCTTGATGGTCGAGGCGGTCATCGCCATCGATCCCGAGATCGCCCGGTTTATCCCCGGGCCGGTCGCCCGCGATCCCCAGCCCGAGGTCGATCCCGGTTTTGTTGCCGATTTCGACGCCCGGTTGGGCAAGCGCACCAGCCTGCTCGTCCATGCCACCGACAACGGCGACCGGGCATTGGCCGAGGGGGTGCGGGCCGCCATGGGGCAAACCCAGGCGACCATGAGCGACGTCGAGGCGATCGCCTGGGGGCTCGATCCGGCCCGCAATCCGCTGCTCGGTCTACCCTTCAATCTGACCGAGCACGACGCCCGGCTGACCGCCCTGCACCACGTCCATTACACCTTCCATAAAAAGCTTTCCCACACCGCCGACAGTCAGAACCAGCGCCACCGTATGACTCCGGCGACTCGGCCCCGGTTGGTCGATCAAGTCGGCGAAAATCCCGAAACCATCGACCCTTCGTTGTTGGCGGGGGCCGACGAAGCCGTGCAGGCCGAGTATCGACAGGCGCTGGAGGCGGGGTTCGTCGCCTGGCGTGAGGTGCTGGCCTTGGGGGGGGATCCCCTCGACGCCGCCTACCTGCTGCCCAACGCGGTGGCGGTGCGGATGGTCGAGTCGGGGGATCTGGCGGCGCTGCGTCACAAGATGGCGATGCGGCTGTGTTTCAACGCGCAAGAGGAGATCTGGCGGGCGGCGGTGGAGGAGGCGGTGCAGATCGGTCAGCGTCATCCCGAGATTGGCAAGCTGCTCCTCCCCCCCTGCACCATCCGCGACCGGGCCGGGGTGCGCCCCTTGTGCCCCGAGGGGGAGCGCTACTGCGGGGTGCCGGTGTGGAAATACGAGATCCAAGAATGGGAGCGGGTGATTTGAGAGGGGCGCCTGCGCAGATCAAACCCAACCAAAACCGCCATAAGTAATTATTGAATATATGTGTCATACCGTTGACCCCACGATCCAACGGGAGTAGACCTATGCCTCGGTCGATGGCTTCTTAGAGGCTCCATCGAGCCCAGCCGTTGGCGATGGAGGGTACGTCTCATGACGAAAAGGATTGGCATTGCTGCCCTGGTTTTGCTCGGGGCTCTCACCCCACTTGTGGGGTCGGCGGCAACCGCAACCGCCGACTACGCCATGTTCAAGCGGAGCATCGCCCCCACCTACGCCTGGGGTGAGAACGGTGTCCTGACGATCCCCAAGGCGCAGCCCATCGGGCGCTACAACCTCTATGGCGCCGCAAGCGGTTTCGACGCGGGGAGCATCCAGGGCGAGAAGGTCTACAACACGAAAGCGACCTTCGTGCTCGGCACTTCCGAAGATGTCGAGATCGGCTACACCAAGAACCAGTTGATTTGGAACAACGGCGACCGCACCGACCTGGATGCCGACGTTTTTCACCTCAAGGCGCGGATCCTCAATCTGAGCGAGTACTTCCTGCCTCAGATCTCTATCGGCACCGTCGGGGTGTCGATGAGGCAAAACCAGTTCACCTCCAGCAGCAGCGTTTTGTTCAATCCCTTCCTGGTCGCCACCTCCCGCATTCCCCTGTTCACCGAAAGCGCGATCCTGTCGCTCACCGTCGACGCCGAGCAGATCTACCTCAACGGCGAGGCGACCTCGACCTTCTACAACGCCGGGATCGATCTTTCCCTGTTCGACGAGGTGCTGATCGTTGCCGCCGAGGTGCAGGGGGCGGGGAAGAAAAACGCCGATCCCATCGTCAACGTCGCAGCCCGAATCAAGCTGTTTGAGGTGCTCAGTGTCGGGGCGGGTCAATACAACATGACCAAGGGGGCCTACGACGCCAGGGTGCCGGGCAGCAGCGCCTACTTTGTGGGGTTCGTTGCGTTGCAATTACCCCTGGGCGATTGGACCGGCGAGGGGAGGGAATAAGCCATGACAACCCTATATGGACCCAAAAACACCATGGCCACAACCGGTCGCTGGCTCGGTTTGGGCGTTCTGGCCGCGGCCATCCTGGGCGTGTTGATGAGCGGCTGCGGCAAGATCCGCGACCTGCCGGTCGACAAGCCGATCACCCTGCTCAACGGCAACATGCAAGAAACCAAGCAGTTCGACATGCTCGACACCCTTTATGTGCAGTTGGCCGGTTTGAGTGTCAACCAGATGTATACCGTTCAGGCGCTCGACCCGTCGGGTCAGCTGATCTCGACCCTGTCGCTGCTCGCCGACGAAAACGGGGTGATCCCCCCCGCAGCGCTGTGGTACGACGTGGGGCTGCGCAAGACGGCGGCCGGGGCGACCACCTCCCAGCCCGACACCGGCGGAACGCTCTCGGTGCAAGCCTTCAACATCCACGTTACCGGCAACGACGGTACCGATTACACCGAGCCCTTCTACATCGTTTATTCCAACAACAACGTCGGTCAGCAACCCCGCCCGGTGGTTTGGGCGACCAGCTCGGCGACCCGCGACGCCGGATTCGAAAACGCCTTCGAGGAGAGTGGGACGACCGACAACCTGGGCGCGGCGGGCAAAACCAAGGTCTATCTTGAGGCCCGTCACCTGCCCGCCGCCGTCAATGGGGCGGCGACCACGGCGGTCGACGTGTACATCCTTCCGGCTAAGGGGGCGGGGGATGTGTGGAACGACGGCGACACCCTGGGCGACAAATACGTGATTCGGCAGTTGGGGGTGGCGGTGGCCGACGACGGCTCGGGGGCCAAGGAGTTCGCCAATCCGGTGCTGATTTGGGATCTCGACAACCCCTTGACCCCGCTCATCAACCCCACCGAGAACAACAACAGCTACGACATCGTCGTCGACGTCAATCGTAACGGGGTGTTTGACCTGGGCGACGACCTCAACGGCGACGGGGTGACCGATCATTACGTCGACGGCATCGATGGTCAGGGGGTGATCGGTTTCATCGTCACCAACACCCCGGCCAACGATTTCTTCGCCACCGTCACCGACGCCAGCGGCGCCCAGAGCGACACCCTGCCCGATGGGCAAAGCAACAGCGATCAACTCGCGCTGACGCTGGATAACCTCCCCTTCGGTGCGGCGCCGGTCATCCACCTGTACCAGCACCTGACCACCACCGATGCCGTTCCCCCCATCAACCTGACGGTGCAACCGGCCAACGGCACCACTCATCTGCTCGACTACGTCAACGCCACCCTGTTTGTCGATACCACCTCGGCGTTGGCGGTCCAGTACCCCACCGGGGTGACCACCCCGGCGACGGTCGCCTACGACCTGACGGTGACCGGAATCGGGGCGACGAACTACACCAAAACCATCAAGGTGGTTCATCCCGCCACCGCCCTGATCCCGACCAACGGCACCGTCGACACCCAGGTTTTCGACGAGACCGGCACCGGCGGCGGCAACACCAAGGTCTATGTGCGCACCGTGACCTCAGGGCTGACGGGTGGCGCCACGGCGACGGTGTATGTGGTCCCCCACGCGACCGCCTGGAACAACGGCGACCGACTGAGCCCCTTCACCACCCAAACGGCGACGACGGTGCCTTTGGCGGGCGACCTGAACCAGCTGCTGGTTTGGGATCTCGACGCCTCGCCGCAATTGGTCAACCCGACCGCCGCCAACAACGGCTACGACCTGGTGGTCGACGCCGACAACAACGGGATCTACACCGCCGGGGTCGATTTGTTGGCGAGCTTGGGCTTTTCGGTGCGCGACACCACCGCCAACAGCATAGCCAACCTCATCTTCGCCAACATCGCCTCGGGAGGGGTCTTCAACTACGTGTGGTGGGATCACTGGACCTGGTCGAACAACCCCCGTGATTTCGACTACCGCGACAGCTTCCACGCCAACGGTTTAGATACGAAGTATGCCTACGGCGGCGCCGGAACGCCGAGCGGCTACGGCATCAAGGCGGTTTGGAATCCCTACCTGCGCTCGAACTGGAGTGTGGTACCCGCCAACACCCCGTCGATCTACGACGGGCAGTGGGTCGATGTTTACATCGTCAATGCCGCCACCGCCGACTTGAGCGCCAATGCGGCGCTGGGCAGCGGCGGCAATGCCGACGTGGCGGGGGGCAAAAAGACGATGCCGGTGCAGCGCAGTTGCTGGAACGGCGCCTGCCAGCAGAACATCTGGTCGCCCAACTTCACGGTCGGCAGTTACTTCGTCATCGTCGACATCAACCGCGATGGCTTACTTACCGAGGGGGTCGACATGGTCGATGCTGTGCGGCAGGACGGCACCACCATCGCTCAGGATCCCTCCGTGGTCGGGTTCTCGGTGGTGCCGTAAACCGCAAGACATGGCCGGTCAACCTGGGGAGGGCGCTTGCGCCCTCCCTTTTTTTTGGGCTTGATGGCGGGGTTCATGGGGGCGGTTTGCGGGGGAGGGGAAGATGAGTCCAGGGGTGCGGGCGGTACGGTTCATCATCAGCGGTCGGGTGCAGGGGGTTTGGTTTCGCGACTCCATGCGCAAAGAGGCGGAGCGGCTGGGGATTCAGGGCTGGGTGCGCAATCGTCCCGACCGCAGCGTCGAGGCGGTTGCGCAAGGGGAGTCGGAGCGGGTCGAGGCGCTGATCGCCTGGGCCTGGCAGGGGCCGCCGATGGCCCGAGTGGAGGAGGTGGTGGTGGAAGAGATCGCGGCCGATCCGGGGGTCGATGGGTTTCGGGTGCGGGGGTAGAGGGGGGTAGGGCAAGGCGAAAAGCGCCTCCCGACCGTACCCCCCTAGGGAGACGCCGATTTATTCGGCGCTTCCGAGCAACCCACGGATGGGCTGCCACGTGGTGCGCTGTCGTAGGAGGCGACTCTGTCGCCGAAGCGCTGCTTCGGGTTCATGAACTTTTGAGCATTTATTTCGAGGTGGTATCGATCTTGAAACTCGGCAAGCGCTTGCAACGGATCGAAGCGATGGTTGCGCCGGAGTACGCCCACATTTGGGATTGTTGCTGCGACCATGGCTTGCTCGGGGCCTCGTTGTTGGCCCGACAAGCGGCCCCAACGATTCATTTTGTCGATACCGTCCCCAAACTCATGGACGAGTTGGAGGCCAAGCTGCAACGGTTTTTCCCCGATGTGCCCGCGCAGTACCAAACCCACTGTCGTGACGTGACCACCCTGCCGCTTTGGCAATATGTGGGACGCCAGCTGGTGATCATCGCCGGCGTCGGCGGGCAAGCGATGGCCGGGATGGTCGCATCGCTGCATCGGCAATGCCGCACGACCGCCATCGATTTTTTGCTCTGCCCCGTGCGCGATCAATTTGCGCTGCGCCAACAACTCATTCGGCTCGATTTCGGCCTGATCGATGAGGTGTTGCTGGAGGAAAATCGCAGGTTCTACGAAATCCTGTGGGTCTCCTCGGGGGGCGATCCGCAACGACCTAGGGTCAGTGCCGTCGGGGAATCGTTTTGGCAAACCGACTGCGTCGAACAGGCCAAGGTCGCAGCCGATTACCTGAGCAAAACCTTGGACCATTATCGCAGGATGCAGCGGGGGAGGGGTGCAGAAGTGGGGATTGTTATTGAGGCTTATCGGGGGGTAAGGACGTGAGCGTTCGAAGACCCACTCGGATCAACCTGTGGTTTGGGAAGGTTGCACCTCTATATCGTTCCGGCTGGATGATGGATGAAGCTTGATGTGCCGTGGGGCAACGGGTCATCGGATATGTTGGTTACGGGGTGAGGGATGTAGCTGATACATGGGTATGTGGCGCATGATCGTTTTCAACCCAGAGGTGGTTCAAATATTTGCGGGAAACGAGACCTTCCTGCGTTTGCCCGTTGAGGGGTTGCTCTTTGACTTCCCCTCCTCCGGATGCAACCAAGCATGCAAAAATCCCTGCAAATGGGGGCGCAGCAAACCCTCCTCCTCAAGGTAAGCCTGTAGCGATTTGAGTTCGGTTGCGTGCTCATCCTCCCCCAAAATCCCTTGGGCCAGCGCCCAGTCAAGCCAGACCAGCCAGGTGTTGAGTACATCGGTTTCACAGTAATCGCGCACGTCGGCGCGCTGCCCGCCAAACCATTTTTCCAGCACCTTCGAGCCGTCCAATCCGAATTTGCCGGGGTAGCCCAGCGCCACCGCCACCTGATCGAGCTTGGCGCCGCTGCGGGCCTGAAAGTTGGCAAGCACATCCATCAGGTCGGTGTGGCGGCGCTGGTAGCGGCCCCAGTAGTTGTCGAATTTGGCATGTTGGCTGGTGGTGTCAAAGAAGGTGGGGCCGGGGATGCGATTGAGCATGGCACGGTGGTGCAGCACCGGCAGATCGAAGCCGCTGCCGTTCCAGCTCACCAGCAGGGGCCGTTTTTCCATGGCGTGCAGAAACTTGGTAATCAGCGCTGCCTCGTCGTCCTCGGCGGCGCCGAGCGCCCGAACCTTGAAGCTGCCGTCGGGGTGCCGCCAGGTCATGGCGATGGCCACGATCTTGTGGAACAGCGGTTTGAGGAAGTCGCTGCCGCCGGTCTCCCCTTTGCGCCGAATCAGCATCTTCTCGGCCACGGTGCGGTCGTCCCCCGTCAAACCCCAGAGCCGCCTGCCCAGATCGACATCGGGGACCGTCTCTAAATCGAAGACCGCAACCGGTTCGTGGAAGGGGGAGGCGATGCGGGGGGCGGGGGACCAGGTCATGGGGTGCTCCTGCACGTGTTGAAAGAGGTTTGCGGCTTGCGTCGTGGGACGAAGGGTCCAAAGATTACCCCCCATCTAGGGGGCGGGGTCCAGCCCCGATTGGGGTCGTTCCATTCTGGGGCGGCCAAGTGTGGAGGTCACCATGTTCGGACTCGGCACCACCGAGCTTATGCTGATTTTGGTCATCGTCATCGTCCTTTTCGGGGCCAACAAGCTGCCCGCCCTCGGCTCGGGGATCGGCAAGGCGATCAAAGGGTTTCGTAGCAGCATGAAGGACGATGAGCCCAGCGCGAAGGGGGATGATGCCCCCCGCATGACCCAGGCCGCTGCGCCGCAGCCCCCCGTTCGCACCCCTTCGGACGAAAAGACCACCCCCTCCGCATGACCACCCAGGCGTTGCCGCCGGGCGAGGAGGAGGCCCCTCAGGGGCAGCCCCTGCTCGAACATCTGCGCGAGCTGCGTAAGCGAATCATCGTCGTTATGGCGATTCTCGCCGTCGGGGTGGCGGTTTGTTTTGAGTATGCAGACCCCCTCTACCGCGTGCTGATGGCCCCCTTGGTCGAGGCGATGGGCGATTCGGGCAAGCTGATCTACACCGGCCTGCCCGAGGTCTTCTTCACCTACCTCAAGGTGGCAATCCTGGCCGCCTTCATCCTGACCAGCCCCCTGACCTTCTACCAAATCTGGGCCTTTGTGGCGCCGGGGTTGTACCGTTCTGAGAAACGGGGTTTTTTGGCCTTTGTGGTCGGCTCGGTGGGGCTTTTTGCGCTGGGGGCGGCGTTCGCCTACTTCCTGGTCTTCCCCCTGATCTTCAAGTTCTTCCTCGGTTTTGCCAACGAGACCATCGAGGCGCTTCCCGCAGTGAAGGAGTATCTCAGTCTGGTGGTGAAGTTGATTTTTGCCTTTGGGGTGGCCTTCGAGGTGCCGCTGATTTGTTTGGTGTTGGCCAAGGTAGGGATCCTGACCCCACGGGCGATGGCCGAAAAACGGCGCTATGTTTATGTGGGCATGTTCGTGATCGGCGCCCTGCTCACCCCCCCCGATGTTATCAGTCAGGTGATGCTCGCCATCCCCATGATTCTGCTCTTCGAAGTGGGGGTGGCGCTGGCCCGCTGGATCTATCCCGAATCGCAGGAGGACGAAACCTCTTCCGCGTAAAAGTCTCGTAACAATCGGGGTTTTTCTATGAATAAAAACCTCAATCCTTGATTTTCGGGGGGGGGTCCAGCATGCTTGCCCCACTGCAATCGAGGCATAACGCAAGATCCTCTAATCCCAAGTTCCCTTCGATAAGCCGTACCGTCCCGTGCTGAATGAACAGGCAGGCGGAGCGGACTTTTACCCGACCGACCTGGAGGACCTATGACCATCAGAACCTGGATCGCTATGGCTGCCGCCACCGCGTGGCTCGTCTCCTGTGCCCCAACCCCCCCCGTCGAGGAGGAGCCGGTGGCCAAACCTGCCGACCAGGGTCAGACCGCCCCTACCGATACCGGCAGCACGATGGAGGGTCAGGGGGTTGGTGATGGCTCCGATGTGGCTGCTGGTGATGTGACGGATGATGTGGCGGGCGATCAAACCGGGCAGCAGGGGGGCGATCAGGCGGTCGCCCAGGATCAAACCCCCGTGGTGCTTGAGCCGAGTCATACCATTTACTTCGACTTTGACCGCTCCGAGATTCGCCCCGGCGACCGGGCGATTCTTGAAGCCAATGCAGAGTGGCTCAAGGCCAACGGCAACGTCACGGTGATCCTTGAAGGGCATTGCGACGAGCGGGGTACTCGGGAGTACAACCTGGGTCTGGGCCAACGCCGTGCCGATTCCGCCCTTAAGGTGCTGGTTGCCCTCGGAGTCAACGCCAGCCAGATTCAGACCGTCAGTTATGGCGAGGATCGTCCCGTCGATCCAGGCCACAACGAAGATGCCTGGGCCTTGAATCGCCGGGTTGAGCTGGTCATTCAGTAACCCCGATTCGATCCGTCCGTTTTGGGGAGGCGTTCCGGGTGGGACGCCTCCCCCAGTTTCGACCCCCGGAGGGCCCATGAGGCCGTCCGGGGGTCTTTTCGCTTCGAGACGCTGCACATGCTTGGTCGTATCTCCCACCATTTGCTGCTGCTTGCCGCCTGTGCCTGCGCCCTGACCGGGTGTGTGACCGCCGATGATCTGTTGGCGGTCCAGGCCCAGGTCGACGAAAACCGTGACCGTGTCTCCGCCTTGGAGCGCCGCCTAGAGGCGGTCGAGGCCCGGTTTACTCAAGCTCAAAAAGAGCTGGGGATTCAGCAGAAGGGGATGGTTTCGCGCATCGGCGAGGTCGAAGAGATCCGCAGCAGCTTGGCCTTCGTGCAGGGTCAGGTCGACACGGTGATGCACCGTCAAGATGGGGTCGATCAGGGGGCCAAGCGGCTGCGCGCCGATGTCGACTTGCGCCTGCAAGACATCGAAACGGCGCTCGACCGGCTGCAAAAGCAAGTCGAACGGGCCGTCAACCAACCCACGCCCCCCGTGGCTGCCAGTTCGGGGGCAACGACGACGGCGGGATCGCAAAAGGCGCCCAAGGATCTCTACACCGACGCCTATCTGTTGCTCAAGGCCGGCGAGTTCGAACACGCCATCGCCGCGTTTACCAAATTCCTTGAGATCCACCCCGATACCGAGTTCTCCGACAACGCCCAGTACTGGTTGGGGGAGAGCTACTACGCCCTGGGTCGCTACGACCGGGCGGCGGTCGAGTTCACCCGCTCGATCCAGAAGTACCCCAAGGGGAAGAAGCTGGCCGCCAGCACCTTGAAGTTGGGCTACAGCTATCAGGCGTTGGGTCAAACCGACGACGCCAGGGCTGCCTACAACAAGGTTGTCGGCGATTTCCCCGGTACCCCCGAAGCGGCCAAGGCCGCCGACAAACTCAAAGAAATCGATGCGGCGACAAGCCACTGATCGGTTTTCCTGAGTTCATGCCAACTGGGGTCCGCGTGGTCACCGAAATCCAACTCTCCGTCGCCGAGATCTACCGCTCCCTGCAAGGGGAGACCAGCCGGGTGGGGTGCCCCACCGTGTTGGTCCGCTTGGCCGGTTGCCCATTGCGTTGCGTCTGGTGCGACACCCCCGGAGCGCTGCTGAGCGAGCAGGGCAAACCGATGTCGGTCGAGGCGATCCTGGCGGCAGTAGCGCAGGCGGGGGCTGGGGATGTGCTGCTCACCGGTGGGGAGCCTCTAGTCCAAGAGGGGGCCATCGCCCTGCTGGGTCGATTGGTCGATACCGGACGCAGGGCGCTGCTTGAGACCTCGGGGGCGTTGCCGATCCACGCGGTGCCACGCGGGGTGAAGATCATCATGGATCTCAAGGCGCCAGGATCGGGGATGGTGGAGCACAACCGACTTGCCAACCTCGGCCTGCTCGGCCCCGAAGATGAGATCAAGATCGTGGTGGCCGACCGGGCCGATTTCGACTGGGCGGTAGCGCTGTGTCGACAACACCGGTTGACGGAGCGTGTGGGGTCGGTGTTGCTCTCCCCGGCGGCGCCGGACACCTCGCCCCGCGAGCTGGCCCAATGGATCTTAGACAGCCGGATGAACCTGAGGCTGCAACTGCAAATGCACAAGATCGTGTGGGGGAGCGATGCCCAAGGGGTCTGACGGCGCAAATCAAACCAAGGCGGTGGTGCTGCTCTCGGGGGGGCTCGATTCGGCCACCGCCCTGGGCTATGCGGTCGCCTGCGGCTATCGGGTCACCGCCTTGAGTTTTCGCTACGGCCAGCGCCATCGCATCGAGCTGGAGGCTTCGCGTCGGGTCGCCCACCACTTTGGCATCACCGACCACCGCATCGTCGACCTGCCGGTCGAGGCGTTTTTGGGCTCCTCCTTGACCGGACAGGGTGAAGTCGGCAAGGGGGGGGTGCAGGCGGGGGTGATTCCGGCGACCTACGTCCCGGCCCGCAACACCATCTTTTTGTCGTTGGCCCTCGGGGTTGCCGAGGTGCTGGGAGCCCAGGCGATCTTCATCGGGGTCAACGCCGTCGACTACTCCGGTTACCCTGACTGTCGACCCGAGTTCATCGGCGCCTTTCAGGCGATGGCCGACCGGGCGACCAAGGCGGGGGTCGAGGGGGTGGGGCCTCGCGTCGAGGCGCCGCTGCTGCGGCTGACCAAGGGGCAAATCATTCAGCTTGGCAGCCGTTTGGGCGTCGACTACGGCTTGACCTCGTCGTGTTACGACCCGAGCGAAAGCGGCGCCCCCTGCGGCGGCTGCGACTCCTGCCGTCTGCGGGCCGAGGGATTTGCCGAAGCTGGTGTGCGTGATCCGCTGTTGGTCCGGGCATGAGCGAGGGATTAACCCTGTTCGATCTATTCGAGGAATTCCTCGACAGCCTCGACGACGGCGAGCGCAGGCAAGCCGAACGCTGGATCAACCTGTTCAAGTCGTACCTGGCCACCTATGGCGGCATTGCCGTTGAAGAAGAAGAGTGGGCCGAGGAAGAGGGGGAAGACTGGCCCGCCCCCGAACCCGACCTTGAGGACGAAGACGAAGGGGATGCCGCCGCCCCCTGGCTTTTTGTGCCGGTCGACCGGCTGGGGGAGGACCACGTCGCCGACTTTCTCGGCTGGTACCTGGTGCAGTATGTGGTGCTGACCACCGCCGAGGCAGGGGAGGCGGTGGCCTGGGTCGGTCGGGTGCTTGAATCCTTCCATCGGGCGGTGGGGAATACCTCGGGGCGACGCAAGGATTTCGACGATCTGCTTCAGTCGTTGGCCAACGATCTGCCCCGGGTGGTGCAGGCCAAAGAGGTGTTAACCCACGCCGTGCAATCGGGGACGATGCTCCCCCCGTTTGTGCGGGGGCGGCGGGTCGAGGGGTTTCAGGCAGGGTATTTCACGGTGGTCGAGGTCGGGGAGCGGGGGGTGCTCTTCGACGAGGTCGACCGGGGCACCCAGCTCGGTCCCCTGCCGTTGCCGCAGTATCTCAAAGATTTGCTCCGGATCGGGGACACCCTGAATCTGGAGCTCGGTTTACGAGGGGGGGTGTGGTCGCTGCTTGAGGTCGGCCACATCTACCCCCCCTGTATTTTCATCGGTGAAGGGGAACAAGGGCCATGAGCGCGAAGAAGCCGGTGACCTACAAAGAGGCCGGTGTCGACACCCACGCAGGTGCCGAGCTGGTCAACCGGATCAAACCCAAGGTCAAAGCGACCTTCCGTCCCGAGGTGATGGCCGATCTAGGGGGTTTCGGTGCCCTATTTCGCCCCGAACTTGCCGGGATGGAACGGCCGGTGTTGGTCTCCGCCACCGACGGTGTGGGGACGAAACTCAAGCTGGCCTTCATTTCAGGCAAGTTCGACACCGTCGGCATCGATCTGGTCGCCATGTGTGTGAACGACCTGGTGGTGCAGGGGGCCGAGCCGCTGTTCTTCCTCGACTACTTCGCCACCGGCAAGCTCGATGTTGGTGTGGCCGAGACGGTGGTCGGAGGAATTGCCGACGGCTGCACCATCGCCGGTTGCTCTCTGATCGGGGGCGAGACCGCCGAGATGCCCGATTTTTACAGCGCCGGGGAGTTCGATCTGGCGGGCTTTGCGGTCGGTGTGGTCGACGAGCCCAAGGTGATCGACGGCTCGAAGGTACGGGCGGGCGATGTGATTCTGGGGTTGCCGTCGTCCGGGGTGCACAGCAACGGCTTTTCTCTGGTGCGCCGCCTCTTCACCGAACAAGAGCTGTTGGCAGGGACGGAGGGCAGCCGCTGGGTCGACCGCCTGCTGACCCCCACCACGATCTATGTCAAACCGCTCTTGGCCTTGATCCAAAAGGTCGAGGTCCATGCCCTGTGCCACATCACCGGCGGCGGCTTTTACGAAAACGTCCCCCGGGTGATCCCCGAGGGGCTGGCGGCCGAGTTTACCTGGGGCTCCTGGCCGATGTTGCCGCTGTTCGACGAGATCCAGGATCGGGCCGCCATCGACCGGCGCGAGATGGCCTCCACCTTCAACTGTGGGGTGGGGATGATGGTGGTGCTGCCCGCCGCTCAGGCCGAAGCGGCCCAGGCCGCTTTAAATGAGGCGGGGTTGACCTCGTACCAGATCGGCAAGGTGACGACCCTGCAAAAAACCGGGGGGGAAAGGGTGCTCATCCATGGCATCTGACCGCGCTCGCCTGGGCATTCTGATCAGCGGCAACGGCACCAACATGCAGGCAATTGTGGCCGCTTGTCGCAGCGGAGCCATTGCGGGGCAGCCCGCCTTGATTCTGAGCAACCGGGCGGAGGCCCCCGGCGTCGCCTGGGCTCGGGAGCAGGGGTTGCCGGTGCAGGTGCTGGCCGGATCGGCCTATTCCGATCGGCGCAGTTACGACGACCAGTTGGTGAAGCTGTTGCAGGATGCGGGGGTCGGCACTGTCTGTTTGGCCGGCTATATGCGGCTGGTAACCCCGGTGCTGCTCGATGCCTTCCCAGGCAACGTGCTCAACATTCACCCCTCGCTCCTCCCCTCATTCAAGGGATTGGATGCCATCGGCCAAGCCTGGCGCCACGGGGTGCAGGTGGCGGGGGTGACGGTGCACTACGTCGACGAAGAGATGGACTCCGGCCCCATCATCGCCCAGGCGGCGTTGAGCGTTGATCCCGCCGACACCCTTGAAACGTTGACCGCCCGGATGCACCAACTCGAACACCGCATCTACCCCGGGGCGGTGGCGGCCCATGTGGCGGGGCGTCTGGTCATCGAGGGGCGCCGGGTACGGCAGATCGAACGGCGGTAGGGTGGATTGGCATTGCGCCTCCACCGTAAATATCGGAATTGAAACCATTTATTGGCCCAGGCGACCTTCGCCGGGCGCGATGTTTATCAAGAAGTAGGAGCAGACCATGCCTTTGACCGCGCGCGACATCATGACCACCGAACCTGTTGAGGTTTCTCCCGATACCCCCGCCTCCGATTTGGCCGAGATCATGGTCGAGCACGAGACGGTGGCGGTGGCGGTGGTCGACGAGCAGAAGCGTTTCATGGGGCTCGTGACCGAACGCGACCTGCTCGACCGCAACAAGCAGCTGCACATCCCCACCCTGATTACCATCTTCGACGCGGTGATTCCGCTCGAAGGGGTGCGCCGTTTCGACGCCGACCTGAAGAAGCTGACCGCCACCAATGCCGGCGACCTGGCCAATCCCGAGATGCCCTGCGTCAACCCCGACGCCCCCTTCGACACCGTTGCCACCGTGATGAGCGAGCGGGGGGTCGACGTGCTCCCCGTGGTGCAGGGGGAGCGTTTGCTCGGCATCATCGATCAGCAAGACATTCTGCGGGCGATCATCGCCATCCGGCGTGGCTACTCCAAGCCGCCCCAGGCGAAAAAAGGGCGTAGTTGAGCTCTGTCCTAGGACAACCGGGTCGCCATGCGATCCCGACCCTCGACGATGTGGCGGCGTTGGCTCAGGCCATCGCCGCCGAGCTTGTCCCCCCCGCGTTGATCCTTCTTTCCGGCCCCTTAGGGGCGGGCAAAAGTGAGTTGGTGCGCCAGCTGCTGCCGCTGCTTGGGGTGAGCGAGACCATCCTTTCGCCCACCTTTGGTTACCTGCGCTCCTATCCGGTGGGAACAACCACCTACCACCACTTCGATCTTTATCGGCTCGGCGACGAAGAGGAGCTTGAATTCCTCGGGGTGCGCGACCTCATGCGTCATGACGCGGTGTGGCTGGTGGAATGGCCCGAAAAGGCCCCTTCGCTCACCCATCACGCCACCGCCACCCTGACCTTCTCGGGGGATGAGGGTGACCGGATGGTAACCATCGAGCCGGGCCCCGGCCCCGACTGGCGCTGAGATGGCCGCCAAGAAGGGCGTGACAGCGCAAGAGCCGTTCACACTGGAACAACTGATCGCGGCTCGCGACACCTTGCATCTGCCTCCCCGCGCCACCTGGGCCCAGGTCGAGCGTTCGTTCAAGCGGTTGATGAAGCGTTACCATCCCGACCGGGCGACTACTCCCGACGAAGCAAGTGCATTCCATCTCAAGGCCCAAAAACTGATCGAGGCACGCGAGCTGCTCGCCCGTTTTCGGGAGGATGTTCCGATGCCCCTCACCGACGCCGGTTATTTCGAGGCCTACCCCGAGGAGCGCTGGAAATACACCGTCGGGGCGGCGCCGAGCCGCGAGCGGGGGGGACGATAGTTCACCCTGCGACGGAGCCGAAGCGGCTCAAGGCGTGGTCGATGAAACCGCGCACCTTGGGGGTCAGGTAGCGGGCGCTGGCGAAGACGACGTGGACCGGTGCCGGGGCGGGGTGCCACCCGGCAAGCACCGGAGCGAGCAGCCCCCGTTCGACCTGGGGGCGGGCCAACGGCATGGGGAGCAGGGCAATCCCCAACCCGGCCTCGGCGGCGTCGCGCACTGCGAAGCTGTTGTTGACCCGCAACCGGGCAGCCACCGCCACCTCGACGACCTCTTCCCCTTGGTGCAGACGCCATCCCGAACGGGCTGGTCCGCCGCTGAAGCGCAGCAGCGCGTGGTGCTCCAGCTCTGCGGGGGTTGCGGGGGCCCCCCGCCGTGCCAGGTAGTCGGGGGATGCGAACAGGGCGTGGTGCAGATCCCCCAGCTTGCGGGCAGCCAAACTGGAGTCGGGCAAGGCGCCCACCCGGATCGCTAGATCGAACCCCTCGTGCACCAGATCGACCACCCGCCCGGTGAATTCCGCCTCCACCTCGACCCGGGGGTAACGCTCCAAGTAACCGTCGATCCACCCCCCCACCTCGATCATGCCGAACTCCACCCCGCAGGTCAGCTTGAGCACCCCGTGGGGCTCCCCTTGAGCCTGCTGGACCATCGACTCGGCCTCCTCAACCGCCCCCAGAATCCCCACAGCCCGTTCGTAAAACTCCCTGCCCACCTCGGTCAGTGCTAGGGAGCGGGTGGTGCGTTCCAGCAGCCGCACCCCCAGCCGCCGTTCCATACGGGCGATGAGCCGCGAAAGATGCCCCTTCTGCATCCCCAGAATTTCGGCGGCACGGGTGAAGCTGCCGCTACGGACCACTTTGACGAAAGCGCCGAGTTCGTTCAGATCCATTGTTGCCTCATTGGGTAACAAAGAGTTGTTTTTCGCAGTATTTATTCATTAGCGCGGGGGAGCAACACTGCGGCCACCTTTTCACCGCACCCCAAGGAGCGCGCCATGAATACGCAAGCAACCCCCGCCACCCGCCGGATCGCCATCGTCCTGGCCAACCCCGCGATCTCCACCACCACCGGTTGGCCGGTCGGTTTTTGGTGGAGCGAATTGACCCACCCCTATCGGGTGCTGCGCGAACAGGGGTACGAGGTCGACCTCTTTAGTCCCCAAGGGGGGCGCTGCGTGGGGGACGCCATGAGCGATCCCGAAGATGCCAGCGGCTACAGCGCCGCAGACGCCGTCAGCCGCGAATTCATCCACGATCCACAGCTGCGGGGGTTGCTCGACAACACTGGCAAGGTCGCCGAGATCCGGGTGGACGACTACGACGCCATTCTGGTCGCGGGGGGGCAGTCGCCGATGTTTTCGTTCGAACAGGCGACAGATCTGCACGACACCTTCGTCGCCTTCCATCAGGCGGGCAAAATCGCCGCCGCCCTGTGCCACGGCAGCGCCATCCTCGCCTTCGCCAAACTGCCCGACGGGCGGTATCTGGCCGAAGGAAGGCAGGTCACCGGTTTTGCCAACGCCGAGGAGGATGCAGCCGATCAAGCCACCTGGAGCTACGGACTATTGCCTCAGGGGCAACATGTGATGCCCTGGCGAATCGAGGATCGGCTCAAGGGGTTGGGGGCCGATTTTGTCCAAGGCGAACCCTGGGGCCCCTTCGCGGTGCGTGACGGCAACCTGATTACCGGGCAGCAGAACAACTCGGGGGAGGCGACCGCCCGGCTGATCGCCGCCGCTCTGGAAGAGGCGGGGGGGCGGTCATGAACATCGCCATCGTCGGCGCGGGCAACGTGGGGCGGGCACTGACCCAAAGGTGGGCGGCGCGGGGGCTGCCGGTTGTGGTCGGGGTGCGCGACCCCGATCGCCACCATGAGACGATCCGAACCCTGGGGGGGCGCTGCGTGACGGTCGAACAGGCCATCGCGCAGGGGGATGTGGTGGTGCTCGCCGTGCCCTATGCCGCCGCGTTGGATCTGGTGCAGCGGCTGCCCGACTGGGGGGGCAAGGTGTTGGTCGATGCCAGCAATCCCCTGGCGCCTGGGTTGACCGGGCTGACGGTCGGGACCCAGAGCTCGGGGGGGGAACAGATCGCCCGATTGGCCCGTGGGGCGCGGGTGGTCAAGGCCTTCAACACCACCGGCGCCGAAAACATGGCCGACCCCCACTACGTGTTGGGGCGGCCGATGATGCCGGTTTGCGGCGACGATCCTGAGGCCAGGGGTGTGGTGTTGGATCTGGCCGAGACCCTCGGTTTCGAAGGGGTCGATCTCGGCACGTTGAGTTCGGCCCGCTACCTCGAACCGCTGGCGATGGTCTGGATTCACCGGGCCATCAAACTGGGGCAGGGGCGTGAATTCGCATTCGGATTGCTTCGGCGCGCGTAAAGCGTCGCGCCAAGGGGGAGGGGACGCCCGCACCGGTGTCCCTTCTGCCGCAAGGCGAATGGGGCCACCATGGCGGCCCAAAAGCGTCCAGGTTTCCCGTGAGGCCGCCATGCCCCTGCTTTGCATCGCCCACCGTGGCGCCAGCGCCGAGTTCCCCGAAAACACCCTGCCCGCCTTCGCCCGCGCCCTTGAACTGGGGGCCGACGGGATCGAGTTCGATCTGCATCTGAGCTTTGATGGGGTGTTGGTGGTCATCCACGACGAGACCCTGGCGCGGACGACCTCGGGTCAAGGCAGGGTCGCCGAGCACACCGCAGCGCAGCTGGCCGAACTCGGGGTGCCGACCTTGGAGCAGGTGCTCGATTTGGCCGAGGGGCGTTGCTTGCTCAACCTTGAACTCAAGGGGGTGGGGACGGGTGGGGCACTGGCCAAGTGGGCGACCGCCCGTCGCGCCGCAGTCCATTCCCCCCGGAATTGGCTGGTCTCCTCCTTCAACCGCAAGGAGCTTGAGGACTTCAAAGCGGGGGAGGGGATGGCGCCGTTGGGGTGGCTTTGCCGCCGTTTAAACGCGGTCGAGATCGCCACCGCACGGCAACTCGGGGCCTGGTCGGTCCACCCCGGTTGGCGGGGGCTGACGAGCCATGAGGTCGAAGAGGCTCGGAAGTCGGGATTCAACGTCATCCCCTACACCCTCGACACTCCTGAGCAATGGCAACGGGCGAGCGATTGGGGGTGCGACGGGGTGTTCAGCAATCGGGTCGAACCGTTGCTGACTTGGCGAGCGGATCGTTCTTAAGAAAACGCTGATTAAACGCTCTTGCCTTGAATCGGCACGCTGCGCAAAAAGCGTGCGATTGCGCCCCGCCCCCCCCGCAGCGTCATCCCCCCGCAGGCAATGTGGTAGGAGCGCCGCCCCCGGCGCGATTGCGTCTGATGCGACGAGGTAGGAGCGCCGCCCCCGGCGCGATTGCGTCCCGCCCCC
>MNWR01000011.1 GCA_001872725.1 Proteobacteria bacterium CG1_02_64_396
CCGTCCCCTTGGCGCGGGTAATCGGTTCCATGAAATCGGTGGCGGCCCACGGCATGGGGGGCAAGGTGTGGCAGCGGGGGTATTACGACCACGCGCTGAGGGTCGAGGAGGAGGCGGAAAAGGTCGCCCGGTATTTGGTGGCCAATCCGCTACGCAAGGGGTTGGTGGAAGAGATCGGGCAATACCCCCATTGGGATGCGATTTGGGTGTGAGGGGGGGTAGGAGCGCCGCCCCGGCGCGATGGGTTTTGGTTTTTTGGCGGTTCTTGCTCCGATGGATCGCGCCGGGGGCGGCGCTCCTACGAGTGGAGGTGGGGTTTTTGCTTGATGTGCCGCCCCGCCCCCCCCGCAAGGCGGTAGGAGCGCCGCCTCGGCGCGATAGGTTTTGGTTTTTTGGTCGTTCTTGCCCCGTTGATCGCGCCGAGGGCGGCGCTCCTACCATCCGCGCAAACCTCCTCCCCCCGCCCCGCCCATATCGGTTAACATCCCTCCCCTTTTCGTTTTCTTCCCGCCGCTGGGCGGTTGCATCCCTTTGCCGGAGTCCCCATGTCCCCCCGTTACATCCCCTCCGAGGTCGAACCCCACTGGCAGCAAATCTGGGCGCAGGCCGACCAATTCAAGGCGGTCGAGGCGGCAACCGGGGATAAGCGCTACATCCTTGAGATGTTCCCCTACCCCTCCGGGCGGCTGCACATGGGGCATGTGCGCAACTACACCATCGGCGACGCCATGGCCCGCTACCTGCGGCTCAAGGGGCACAACGTGTTGCACCCGATGGGGTGGGACGCCTTCGGACTGCCGGCCGAGAACGCCGCCATCGAGCACAAAACCGCCCCCGCCAAATGGACCTACGGCAACATCGCCGCCATGCGCGAGGGGCTCAAACGGCTCGGGTTTTCCTACGACTGGAGCCGGGAACTGGCCACCTGCACCCCCGAGTACTACCGCTGGGAGCAGTGGCTCTTCCTCCGCCTGCTCGACAAGGGGATCGCCTACCGGCGCAAGTCGTCGGTGAATTGGTGCGAGAAGTGCCACACCGTGCTCGCCAACGAGCAGGTGATCGAGGGGACTTGCTGGCGCTGCGACAGCGAGGTCGAAATGCGCGACCTCGAACAATGGTTTTTGCGCATCACCGACTACGCCGATCAGCTGCTCGAAGGGCTCGACCAGCTCGAAGGCTGGCCCGAGAAGGTGGTCGCCATGCAGCGCCACTGGATCGGCAAGAGCCATGGGGCCGAGATCGTTTTTTTAGTACTTGACGACGCAGGCAACCCAACCGGTCAGGAACTCACCGTCTTCACCACCCGACCCGACACCCTGATGGGGGTCACCTTCATTTCGGTCGCCGCCGAACACCCCCTCTCTTTAAGCAGTAGCGACGGCAATCCGCAGCTTGCCGCCTTCATCGAGAAGTGCCGCCACCACGACACCAAGGAGGCGACCCTCGACACCATGGCCAAGGAGGGTGTGGCTTTGGGGGTGAACGTGCGACATCCCCTGACCGGCGAGGTGGTGCCGGTGTATGCCGCCAACTTTGTGTTGATGGGCTACGGCACCGGGGCGGTGATGGCGGTCCCGGCCCACGATCAGCGCGACTTCGAGTTCGCCGCCGAGCTGGGGCTGCCGGTGAAAGAGGTCATCAGCGCCGACGGGCAGATTTCGACCGCCCCTTTGACCACCGCCTACACCGAGCCCGGCATCCTGGTGCAGTCGGGGCCGTTCGACGGCATCCCTTCCGAAGAGGCCAAGCAGGTCGTCACCGCCGCGTTGGAAGCCAAGGGGGCCGGCAAGGCGACGGTGCAGTTCCGGCTGCGCGACTGGGGGGTGAGCCGCCAGCGCTACTGGGGCTGCCCGATCCCGGTGATCCATTGCCCCGATTGCGGCATCGTCCCGGTCCCCGAATCCGACCTGCCGGTCGTATTGCCCGAGGATGTGGTGGTCACCGGCGGCCAATCGCCGCTCGCCGCCATGGCATCGTTCACCCAGGTCGATTGCCCCAAGTGCGGCGGCGCCGCCCGGCGCGAGACCGATACCTTCGACACCTTCTTCGAGTCCTCTTGGTATTACGCCCGGTATACCAGCCCCGACGCCCAGGCGATGGTTGATGGCCGCGCCTTCGATTGGCTGCCTGTGGGTCATTACATCGGTGGGGTGGAGCACGCCATTCTGCATTTGCTCTACGCCCGGTTTTTCCATCGCCTGATGCGCGACGAGGGGCTGGTGCCGGGCGATGAACCGTTCGCCAACCTGCTTACCCAGGGGATGGTGCGCAAAGACACCCACAAATGTCCCGAGCACGGCTGGCTCTACCCCGAGGATGTGAACTTCGAGGAGGGTGAGTACCACTGCGGCATCTGCGCCCAGGACGGCATCCGCACCACCGCCGAGGTCGGGCGCAACGAGAAGATGTCGAAGTCGAAGAAAAACGTGGTGGATCCCACCGAGCTGGTCGCCCGCTTCGGCGCCGATACCGCCCGGCTTTTCATCCTCTTCGCCGCCCCCCCGGAGCGCGACTTGGAATGGTCCGACGCCGCCGTCGAGGGGGCGCATCGCTTTTTGCATCGCCTGTGGACCGGGGTGCATGAGGCGGTCGAGGCCGGTTTGCCCCCGCTGCCCGCCACCTGGGAGGGGCTCGGCCCCAAGGGCAAAGAGCTGCGCTTGGCGACCCATCAAGCCTGGCAGAGGCTCGACAACGACTTCGCCCGCAACCAGTTCAACACCGCCATCGCCGCTTGCATGGAGTTGCTCAACGCCCTGAAGAATGCCGAAGGGGATGAGCCGCTGCTGGGCGCGGCGCGGCGCGAGGCCCTTGAACGGATCGTCCTGGGGCTCGCCCCCATCACCCCCCACCTGGGCGAGGCGCTGTGGCAGGTGCTGGGGCACGAGGGGGGGCTGGCCGCCGCGACCTGGCCCGAGCTCGATGAAAGCGCCTTGGTCAAGGATGAGCTGCTGTGGATCGTCCAGGTCAACGGCAAGCTGCGCGCCCGCCTGACCCTGCCCGCCGCTTGGACGCCCAAGCAGGTGGAAGAAGCGGCGCTGGCCAGCACCGAGGTGACCCGCCACTTCGAGGGTCAGCAGGTGCGCAAGGTGATCGTGGTGCCGGGCAAGCTGGTCAACATCGTGGTGGGGTAAAGAGGTGGCGTCTGGCTTGTTGGATAGGTCCGGTCGCGCTTAAGTCCCACCCACATTTCTTAAGTCTTAAGAAAATAGGTCCTTCATGAGCCGCAACAAAGGCAAAACCCCCGATTGGCCCCCCGCGCCCAAGAAACGGCGTGAGCAGGTGCTGCGCGACCTCGCCGACGAGGGGGAGGAGGATTTTTCCGACCTGGCGATCGAGGAGGTCCCCCTCCAACCGCGCCCCCCCAAGCGGCGCCCTCCGGTTCGGGTCAACCGGCTGATCGCCGAGAGCGGCCTGTATTCCCGCCGTCAGGCCGACCAGATGATCGAGGGTGGACGGGTCAAGGCCGATGGTCGCGCCGTTACCCTGGGCGACGCGGTCCCCCCCGACGCCCGCATCACCATCGACGAGCGCCCCCTGCCTCCCCCTGCCGAAACCGGGGTTGTGGTGCTGCACAAGCCGGTCGGCTACCTGTGCACCCGCACCGACCCCCAGGGTCGCCCGGTGATTGCCGACCTGCTCCCCCGCCGTTTTAAGGGTTGGCCTACGGTGGGGCGGCTCGACTTCAATTCCGAGGGGCTGCTGCTGCTCACCCGCGACGGCGATCTGGCTCAACGGCTGATGCTCCCGGCCCATCACGTGCCACGCGCCTACCGGGTTAAGGTCTTCGGCACCCCGACCCAGGAGCAGCTCGATAAACTCAAAGCGGGAATCGATCTCGACGACGGTCCGGCCCGCTGCATGCAGGCGACCATCGACGCCCAGACGGGGGCCAATTGCTGGCTGACCGTGACGGTCGACGAGGGGCGCAATCGCATGGTGCGCCGCATGTTCGACACCCTGGGGCTGCCGGTGGCGCGGCTGATGCGGGTCGCTTTCGGGCCGGTGACCATGGGTTATTTAAAGCCGGGCAAATTCCGTAAGCTCGAACCCGACGAAGAAAAGGCGCTGCGGGTTGAGGTCGGAATGGCGGGGGGGCAGGCGGCCCCGCTGGCGGTGCGGCGCGAAAGCAAGGGGCGGCGGCTCGACCGCACCCTGGCGCCCCGTCCCAGGCAGGAGCGTGGTCCGCACCGGGAGGGGGAAGGTCAAGCCAGGGGGGAACGTGAGCCGCAACGGGAGCCCAGCGGCGAGCGTTGGGGCCAGGGTCGTCCTCCAAAATCGCCCGCCGCGCAGGGTCGCCAAGAGGGTCGCCCCCAACGGACCCCGGCCAGTGATCGGCGACCCCAAGAGCGGGGAGGGCAGCTCCCCCAGGGCGGGGCCGGTCGGCAGGAGCGCAGCCCCTCCCGGGGCGAGGAGGGGGGATCCACCAGGGGTGGACGGTCGCAGGGCCATCGGCCCGAAGGTCGCAAACCTGAGGGTCGGCAAGAGCGGGTGGAACGGAGCGGACGCAGCACCGCCAACGATCCATCGCCCCGCACCCAGCGCCGGGAACAGGCCCAAAAAGATGGCAGAGGCAAACCGGTGAACCCCCGCCCCCGTCGCGGTCGGAGCTGATACGGTAAGGCGGGGGGAGGGGTCGATGTATTGCGGGGTTGGTTTTTGTAAGAGCGCTCCCCGACCGCGAATGAAGGGGCAACCCCTCGCCCCCCCCCAACCCCGTCCGCACGAGGTGCCCCCTGGAGGGACGCGCTCCGTCGCGTCCGCCTTTTGTGTGATAAAGCATAAGCGGCCACGACGCAGCGTGGCCCTCCAAAGAGCAACAGCGATTGCCGTCGCCCCAACCGTGGTTTTGATCGCCCCCCCCAGCTTCGCTTCGACGACAGAGGTCGCCTCCCACAGGCGGGATTGGGGGGGGATGTAAGAGCACTCCCCGACCGCGAATGAAGGGGCAACCCCCTCGTCTCTTGCCGGAACTTGCCCTGCCGTGCTTGCCCTGCCGTGCCATACCCCCCGCGAAACGGCGGTGGGGAAACCCGCCGCCCTGCTACACCAACGCCAAGACCTCGTGGAGCGGCCTGGGGCGGGCGATGGCGAACCCTTGGGCGCAATCGACCCCGATTTCCTCCAGCGCCGTGAGCAGTTCGGGCTGCTCCACCGCCTCGGCAATGGTCCGTTTGCCCATCACATGGCCGATTCGGTTGATGCTCTCGACCATCGCCCGGTCGATGGGATCGATGAGCATGTCGCGCACGAACCCCCCATCAATCTTCAAGAAATCGACCGGCAGCGCCTTGAGGTAGGCGAACGACGATAGCCCGCTGCCGAAGTCGTCGAGCGAAAAGCGGCAGCCGATCTTGTGCAACGCTTCGATCAACTTGGATGCCTTGCCCAGATGGGCGACTGCGGCGGTTTCGGTGATCTCGAAGCAGATCAACTCAGGGGGGATTGCCTGGGCGACCAGCTCACCCTGAATAAACGGGAGTAGGTCGTCGTCGTTGAGGGAGGTCCCCGACAGGTTGATCGAGAGCAGATCCCCCTTTTGCGGTTGCCATCCCCCCTTGAACATCCCCCCCAGCACCCCGAAAACCTCCCGAATCACCCATTGATCGATGGCCGGCATCAGGTGGTAACGCTCGGCGGCCGGAATGAAGCTGGCCGGAGGGAGCAACCGCCCCCCCTGGTCGCTCATCCGTACCAGAATCTCAAGATGGCGACCCGGTGGGCCCGGCCGCACCACCGGTACAATCGGCTGGGCGTAGAGGTGAAACTGGTTGTGTTCCAGGGCGAAGGCGATCTCGGCCATCCGGTTCATCTCGCCCCGACGTTGGGTCAACTCGGCGTCGCCGGGGGTGTAGAGGTGAATCCGGTTGCGCCCCCCCTCCTTGGCGGCGTAGCAGGCCAGGTCGGCGGCGCTCATCACCGCCCCGAGCTCCAAGTCGTGGCCGTCGATGGCGGCGATGCCGATGCTGGCGCCGATGCGAAAAGGGCGTTCCCGCCACGAAAAACGGAACGCCTGAATCGCCTGGCGCAGCTTCTGGGCAATCGTCATGGCATACGACAGCGGGGCGTCCTCCAGCACCATGCCGAACTCGTCGCCCCCCAGTCGGGCCAGGGCATCGCGCTCACGAATCACCGAACGCAGCAGGTCGCCGAGCTGGCGCAGCAGTTCGTCCCCCGCCACATGGCCGCAGGTATCGTTGACCACCTTGAACTGGTCGAGGTCGAGATAAAGCAGGAAGTGGCGCGCCTCCCCTCGCCGAGCCGAGGCAATCGCCTCCTCAAGGCGGCGCTCGAAGGCGCGGCGGCTGAGCAGCCCGGTCAGGGGGTCGTGGTTGGCCTGCCAGCTCAGCATCTGGGTCAACTTGCGGGTGGTGCTGACATCGTGGAAGACCAGCACCACCCCGAGGATCGCCCCCTCCCGGTCGCGGATTGGAGCCGAGGAGTACTCGATGGGGGTCTCCCCCTTGCTGCGGTGGAGCAGGCTGAGCACCTTCTGGGACCGAGGGTTCACCTGCCCCGCCAGGGTGGCGGCGATCATCGATTCGGCCTCTTTGCCGCTCCCCTCCTCGACCACCCGGAAGACCTCCTCGACCCAACGTCCCACTGCTTCGTGGCTGCTCCACCCGGTGAGTTTTTCGGCCACCGGGTTGAGGTATTCGACCTGCCCCTGGGGATCGGAGGTGATGACCCCGTCGCCGATGGAATCGAGGGTCACCTGGGCCCGCTCTTGAATCTGGCGCAGCGCCGAGCGGCTTTCGTCCCGTTCGAAAATCAGGTCGCGGGTATACCGCTCGCTGCGCTGACACAGTTGGATCGCCCGGGCCAGATTGGGCAGCAGGGGGCGGAACATCTCGGGCAGGGGGAGGGTGGCCTGTACGGGGGGTGCCTGAGGGGCGGTGGGGGTGAGCAACAGGATCGTCCCTACCCCGGCCAGCGGCAGGCGTAGCGCCGCCACGTAGCGGCCCGGCTGCACCGGCAGGTGGTCGATGAGGGTGGGATCGTCAATCAGCGCCAGATCCCCCTCCACCAGCCCTCCCAGACCGGGTAGCTGCTGACCGCAGTGCTGAGCCAGGTGGTGATCGCCGATCACCTTAAAAAGAGAAGGGGCGATCAAAGAGGGGGGGGCGGGGGTGATCCCTTCGGCATAGGGGGCGAGCAGCAACAGGCCGCAGGGGAACCCGGTGTGGTAGAGCAGCCGTTGCAAGGTGCGGGTGGCCAGGGGATCAAGTTGTTCCTCGCTCCCAATGGTCAGCGCCATCTCGTAGAGGATCGAAAGAATCCGTTCGGGGTGATAGGTCTCCGCCATGGTTTAGGGCAAAAGGCAGACGATGGTGGCGTTCTGGAACAGGGGGTAGCCCCCTTGATGGGCGCTGCCGATTTCGCCGAGCGACAGCGCTCCGGCAAGGGTGCGCCCCGTCAGCCGGGCCAAGTCGGCGAGCTCCTGCTCGGCCCCCGCCAGCCCCAGGTGCATCCGCCGTCCGGCACAGTAGAAGGTAAGTACCTGCTTCTCGGGCGCCCCCCAACCCTTGATCCCCTCGGCCAGCTCTTCGGCGGTGTGGAGTGAGGAGGCTTGCGGGGCGTGCAGCAGGGTGAGGATGGCGTGGGGGGGGACCTCGCCGACGCAGAACAGGGCGCCGTCCTCGGTCAGCGCCACCGGGATGCGGACCAGGATCTCGCCGTCGGCCAGCATGATCCCAAAGGGAAAATGGACCCCGTATTGATAGAAGTTATCGGTGGTGAGCTCGACCCCGAACTGGGCAAGCACCTGCTCGCGGTAGACCTCGAAGGCGGGACGCCAGTCGATGCTGACGATCCGGTTTCCCTCGGTGGCGGTGGCGGCGATCATCGTTTCGGGGGGGCGGTAGCCGTGGGCCAGCACGGCGTCGTGATGGCGAGGCACCAGCATGGCCAAGGCGCCGTTGCCGATCAGCCGCTCGTCGTCGAACAGGCAGGGGGTGGGTTGGAAGGTCTCGCTGCCGGCATTGACCCCGGTGTAGTGGACCCGGTCGGCCAATACCAAATAGAGGCCGTCTAAAATGGCGGCGATGCTGGGCAGCATGGCATCGAAAATCAGCAGCAGCGTTGCCCCGGTTTCGGGAATGTGGGGCATCAACGGCGCGGTGATGGTGGTCGCCTGCTGGGCGACATCCCCCTGGCTCAGGTCGAGCAACGCAAAGGGGGGGGCCTGTTCCCACCACAGCAGCATCCCCCCCTGGGTGGTAAAGCGATTGTGCCAGATCAGGGCGGGGAAGATCGCCCCGGCCAGCGGCACCTGGGCTGCTCGGAAAGCCTGCTGAATCGTCGCAACCCCTTGTTGCTCCTCTTCGGGCAGCAACACCAACCCACCCCCCTGGGGGTGTTGTGCACGCAGGCGGCGCAGTTCGGCTTCGATCAGGGCGGCGTCGATGTGGGGCAGCGAGACACAGGTTGCGGTCATGGCGAAATCCTGGGGTGCGGCAAGTCCGACAGGTTCCTGGGGGCGATTATCGGGCTCACTCTAAGGCGACGCACCGTATTGGTCGACAGTTCAGCAGGAACGGCATATGAGTACCGATAGTTTACATCACATTGACCCAGCGTCGTGGCTGGGGCGCTCCTTCGCCCTTCTGGCGCAGCACTTCGGACCCCAGCACTGGTGGCCCGCCTCCTCTCCTTTTGAAATGGCGGTGGGGGCGGTGCTGACCCAGAACACCGCCTGGAGGAATGTGGAAACCGCCATTGAGCGGCTGCGCCGGCAAGGGTGGCTTGAGGCACAAGCGTTGTTAAAGGTCGACGCAGAATCGCTGGCCGAGGCGATCCGCTCCGCCGGGTATTTCAGGCAGAAAAGCGGCACATTAAGACGGCTGGCGGCGGCGTGGGATCAAGCGCCGCAGGGTGATGATGTCGCGGTGGTCCGCCGCTTTTGGCTGGCGCTGAAGGGGATCGGCCCCGAGACCGCCGATTCCATCGTGTTGTATGCCTTCGGCCTGCCGACCTTCGTGGTCGACGCCTACACCCGGCGCTGGCTCACCCGGGCGGGGCGACTGCCCGGCAAGGGGGGGTACCACGAGATCCAGTGGTTTTTCGAGCACAACCTTCCCACGTCGGCCCCTGTGTTCAACGAATACCATGCCCTGATTGTGCAGCTGGCCAAAAGCCACTGCACCGCCCGAAAACCCGATTGCCCCGGCTGCCCGCTGCGAGGCGCCGACCTTTGCCCTGGATGCGACCATGCTTGAGCGCCACCTGCCCCTACCCTGGGGACGGCTGATCCTCTACCCCTCCGAGACCCAATACGCCCTGGGCTGCCATCCCCTCGACCGGGCGGCGCTGCGGCTTCTCGACGCCGCTAAGGGGCGCAGCGGCAAGCCCTATTTGATGCTGATTCCCGACCTGGCGGCGCTGCCCCGCTTCGTGAAACTCGACGCACGGCTCGCAGCCGAGGTGGCCAAGCTGACCGAGCAACACTGGCCCGGCCCGCTCACCCTGGTTCTTCCGGCCCAACCTTGGCTGCCGGTGGAATTAACCGCCGGCAGCGGCACGGTGGGGGTACGGGTGAGCTCGGATCCAGTCGCAGCAAGCATCGCCCGCGCTTGGGGGGGGGTGGTCTCCACCTCGGCCAATCGCAGCGGTCAACCCCCCGCTGAACAGGGGGAAGAGGCGGCGCGGCAGTGGGGGGAATTGGTCGATCTGGCATGGATCGACACCCCCCGCCACGCCCCCCCATCGACTGTGGCGGCGTGGCGCGGCACCGGCTGGCAGGTGTTGCGCCAGGGGGCGGTCCAGGTTCAGGATGACGCCGATCAAAACTGAATGGTCGCTCTGAAGCGCTGCCTCTTGGGGGGCATTCGGGGCGTCGGAAAGGGGAGCACCATGAGTCTTCTAAGTATCGATGCCAATTTGCCCCTCAAGGATGTGGTGGAGGCGATCCTAACCCTGGGGCAGGGGGTGTTGCCGGTGGCCCGGGAAGGCCGGTTTGTGGGGGTGTTGACCGAGCCGTTGCTGCTGGAGGCGATCCGCAACGGCGACCCCGATGCCCCCTGTCCGGTCGACCCCCTGCCCGACCTGTCGATGCCCCCCGGTTTATCTCTGCGTCAGGCGCTGACCCTCATGGCCCGGACCAAGGTGCGGATGATTATGCTGCACGGGGAGGGGGGGCACATCGATCGGGTGATCGACCAACCGGCGGTCGCCGCCACCCTCAATCCCTGGATTGGTCAACTGAGCACCCCCATCGGCCAACTGGCCTCGGGCGCAGTCACCTTTTCGGTCAACCACACCCTGGGGGAGGTGGCCGATCAGATGTTGGCCAGCCAAATCAACGCCCTACCCCTGGTCGATGACGCCGGTTATCTGCGCCGCCTCATCACTGCAGCCGATCTGCTGCGCACCTGGTACCGCTTCGATTTCGGCCAATGTTGGAACCTGCCCGCCAAAGAGGTCGGCACCTCAGAGGTGGTCGCCTTGGACGAAACCGCCCCGGCGAGTCTGGCCTTCGGCATGATGATGGCCGCCAGGGTCCGCCGCGTCCCCATCACCCGCCAAGGGGGGCCGGTTACCGGGATGGTCTCGTTGGTCGACCTTCTGGCCGAGGCCGACAAGGTGGTGCCGGAGGATGCCGAGCTGGGGTGAGGGCCTTGCCAAAGTCGCAGGCATCTCACGCCGAGCCGGAAGGCCGCGAAGAAATCTAAACCGGATTTTTCATCAATTTGCCCGATGATCGCGTAGGAGCGCCGCCCCGGCGCGATTGCTGGGGAAGCGCTGCCAAAATCAGGAGCGTAAGTAGGAGGCGATCTAAGTCGCCGAAGCTTTTGGTTTTTGCGCAGCGTCGCTGAAAAAGGCAGGAGGCCTTGAATCGGCGTTTTGCCCAACACCACACCAAACAGCCCGGTCGGTGCGCCCCAACCCCATTCCCCCGCAGCTTTTTTGCATGTCGTGTCCGTCGCCGCTTTTGAAGTCGTTTCCCCCCAGGAGCTCGCCATGACCACCCCCCAATACATCCGCTGGTTTGCCGATCTCACCATCGACGACGTCCCCTCGGTGGGGGGCAAAAACGCATCGCTGGGGGAGATGGTCCGGGAGCTCTCCCCGCTCGGGGTCAAGATCCCCAACGGTTTTGCCATCACCGCCGACGGCTACTGGCACCTGCTCGAAGCGGGGGGGATCAAGGATGATCTCTTCGCCCTCTTCGAGGGGCTCGACCGCCAGGATGTGGGGGAGCTCTCCCGGCGCGGAGCCAAGGCCCGCGATTTGATTCTGCTGGCGGGGTTGCCCGACGATCTGTGGGCTGAGCTCAGAACCGCCTACCGCACCCTCTGCGCCGAATACGGATCCGGGTTCGCCGACGTGGCGGTCCGCTCCTCGGCGACCGCCGAGGATCTGCCCACCGCCTCGTTCGCCGGGCAACAAGAGACCTTCCTCAACGTGGTGGGGGAGGCGGCGCTCAAAGAGGCGACGATCAAATGCTTCGCCTCCCTCTACACCGACCGGGCGATTGCCTACCGCATCGACCAGGGGTTCGACCACCGCAAGGTCGCCCTCTCGGTGGGGGTGATGAAGATGGTCCGCTCCGATCTGGCGTCGAGCGGGGTGATGTTCACCCTCGACACCGAGTCGGGGTTCCGCGACGCCATCTTCGTCACCGGCGCCTATGGTCTGGGGGAAAACGTCGTCCAGGGGGCGGTCGATCCCGACGAGTGGTACCTCTTCAAACCGACCTTGCGTCGGGGCTTCGGCCAGGTGCTGCGCCGCCACCTGGGGGAAAAGGCGATCAAGATGATCTATTCGGGGGGACGCAGCGGCGGCTTCACCCGCAACGTCTCGGCCCCCGAGAGCGATCGCGCCCGCTTTTGTTTGAGCGATCCCGAGGTGGTCCAACTAGGTAAGTACGCGCTCGCCATCGAGGATCACTACTCCAGGCGGGCCGGATCCCATCGCCCCATGGACATCGAGTGGGCCAAAGACGGTGCCACCGGCGAGCTCTTCATTGTCCAGGCCCGCCCCGAGACGGTGCGCAGCCAAGAGAGCGGCGCGGTGATCGTCAGTTACATCCTCGAAGGGGAGGGGGCGGTGTTGACCTCGGGGCGGGCGGTGGGAGCGAAGGTTGCCAGCGGCCCGATTCGGGTGGTGAGCGACCCCTCGCGGATGGATGAGGTGCAGCCGGGTGACATCCTGGTCGCCGACATCACCACCCCCGATTGGGAGCCGGTGATGAAGCGGTCGAGCGCGATTGTCACCAACCGGGGGGGGCGGACCTGCCACGCCGCCATCGTCGCCCGCGAGCTGGGAATTCCGGCGGTGGTGGGGGCGGGCAACGCCACCGAGCGGCTTGCCACCGGGCAGGCGGCGACCGTCGATTGCTCCCATGGCGACGAGGGCAGGGTGCTGGAGGGGGCGCTCCCCTTCCGGGTTGAACGGCTGGAGATCGGCGACCTCAGGCGGCCCAAAACCCAGATCGAGATGAACCTGGGCGACCCGGAGCAGGCGTTCAAGCTGTCGTTCATTCCCAACGACGGGGTCGGGCTGGCGCGGCTGGAGCTCATCATCAACGGCGCCATCGGCATCCACCCCATGGCGCTGGTCCACCCCGAGCGGCTGACCGACCCGCAAGTACGGGGGCAAATCGCGGCAAGAACCAAGGGTTATGAAAACGGAGGCGACTTCTTCGTCGAGAAACTCGCGGAGGGGGTGGCGACGATTGCGGCCGCCTTTTATCCCAAGCCGGTGATCGTGCGAATGAGCGACTTCAAATCGAACGAATACGCCAACTTGCTGGGAGGTGCCGACTTCGAGCTGGTCGAAGAAAATCCGATGATTGGCTTTCGCGGCGCCAGCCGTTACGCCCACCCCGCCTATGCCGACGGTTTCGCCTTGGAGTGCCGCGCCATGAAGCGGGTGCGCGACGACATGGGGCTGACCAACGTGGCGCTGATGATCCCCTTCTGCCGCCGCTTCGAAGAGGGGCAAAAGGTGCTGGCCGAGATGGAGCGCCACGGCCTCAAGCGGGGCGAGAACGGCTTGCAGGTCTGGGTGATGTGCGAGATCCCCAGCAACGTGCTCGACATCGACCGCTTCGCCACGATCTTCGACGGCTTTTCGATTGGCTCCAACGACCTGACCCAACTCACCCTGGGGGTCGACCGCGACTCGGGCATCGTCGCCTTCGACTTCGACGAGCGCGATCCGGCGGTGCTGAACATCCTGAAAATGGCCATCGAGGGGGCCCACCGCAACGGACGGCCCATCGGCATCTGCGGCCAGGGGCCGAGCGACCACCCCGATTTGGCCGAGCTTTTGGTCAAGGCGGGAATCGACGCGATGTCGCTGAACCCCGATACGGTGATGAAGACGACGATGCGGATTTTAGAGGTGGAGGGGGGGCTATGAACGACACGCTTCCCACAAGCGACATCGAGTCGCTGCACGGCCAGATTCGGGGGTTGATCGAGGCGGCCAGGGACCGGGTGTTGGTTCAGGTCAATCAGGCGTTGGTGCTGACCTATTGGCAGATCGGTCGGGCGATTCGTACCGATTTATTGTGCGAGGATCGGGCCGAATATGGCGCGGGGGTGCTCAAGCAACTGGCCCAACGCTTGAGCCGGGAATACGGCCCCGGTTTCAGCTATTCCAGTCTGACCCGGATGACCAAGTTGTACGATTGTCTGTCCGATCAACAGACGGTTGCGACACTGTCGCAACAATTGAGCTGGTCCCATTTCGTCGAACTCATCAAGCTCGACGACCCCACCAAGCGGGACTTTTACATCGGCATGTGCGCCGAGGGTCGTTGGTCGGTGCGCACCTTGCGCGAGCGGATCGACGCCATGCTGTTCGAACGCACCGCGATCTCGAAGCAGCCCGAAGAGGTTGTCCGCCGCGAGTTGACGCAGCTTCGGCAAAGCGGCGAGGCCAGCCCGTCCCTCTTTTTGAAAGACCCCTACCTGCTCGACTTCCTCGACCTCAACGACAACTTCAGCGAACGGGATCTTGAGAACGGCATTTTGCGGGAGCTGGAACGGTTCATCCTGGAGCTGGGCAGCGATTTCGCCTTCATGGGGCGGCAAAAGCGCATCCAAATTGGCGGACACGACTACGTGATCGACCTGCTCTTCTTCCACCGCAAGCTTAGGGAAACGCTGATTAAAGGCATCCTGCCTTGAATCAGCACGCTTCGCAAAAAGCGTGGTTTTTGCTTCGCTTGCAAAATCAGTCACTTACGTTCCTGATTTTGGCGACCCATCCTTGGGTCGCTCGGAAGCGCGATTAAATCAGCGCTTCCTTAGGCGTTTGGTGGTGGTCGAGCTGAAGCTGGGCGAATTCAGGCCCGAATACAAAGGGCAGGTGGAGCTCTACCTCAAATGGTTGGCCAAACACGAGCAACAACCCGGCGAGCACCCCCCTATCGCCATCGTGTTGTGCGGGGGCAAGGATGCCGAGGTGGTCGAGTTGATGGACCTTGAACCGGACAACATCCACATCGCCGAATACTGGCTGAAACTCCCCCCCAAGGAGGTGCTGCAAGCCAAGCTGCATAAGGCGATGGTGGAGGCCCAAACGCGCCTGGAGTTGCGGCGCGATGGGGGGGAATGAGGTATGTGCAAAATGTGTACATACCGGTTTTGATGTGGGGCCGTATGGGTAGCCTCCAGGTGATTCCGGATGGTGCGGGAGGGCAGGCTATTGGGGTTTTTTAATGGCGGGAGGGGCGCGACGACGGAGCGGGTGCGTTGTTGCAGAACATGCAACAACTCGGTTGTCCGGGATTGATGACTGATAGAAGGTGAGAGGAATCGAAGGCTGCCAAAGGAGCATGAGCGTGGATGACCCCCAAAAAAACCAGGACCGGGAAAAACCCGTAGGACCGTGGGAGAGGTTTATCGCCTGGGCGAATCGTCAGCGCCGGAAAAAATTGTCCGAGTGGATCTTCCCCTTGGCGGTGATACGCAATCGCGCATGGAACGACCCAAACCCACGGATGTTTCGGCCCATTTTGGAAGACATCCTCTGGTGGGCTTTGAAAAAAGAGGGAGAAAAAAACAGGCGGCGTTTGGCGGCAATGCCCTGTCGCAATGTTTCGCGTTTGACACTTCCACTGCGCCGACAGGCGCTTCGCCTTCATGTCACCAAGAACGAAAGCCTATCTTATTGGGGCGGTCTTCCCCGCTTGCCTCCCGACACCCCATGGCCTACCGCGGGCGGGGTGCCGTTGAGTTTCGTCGTTGCCATCGACTTGAGCGAGGCGGCACAGGAGCAGCATTTGGAATGGCTGCCGGATCGCGGCACGTTGTTGTTCTTCGTCGATGCCCAATATCCCCCCCATGGCAGTCAACCCGACGATGTCAAGGCGTGGAGGCTGATCTACCTGCCGGAGGGGAACGGGTCATACCCTGAACGGGAAACGCCGCCCGTTCCCGCCAATGATCGTTTTGGCCAGTACAAGCTGTTTCTACGTAAAAACATTCGCTTCAAATTGGCAAAGCCCCGACCTTCGCCGGGTCGCTCCGAAGTGAAGGCCTTGGCATTGAACGAGGCTGAAATGAAGCGGTATGAGGAGCTGTTCGAAAACCAGGAAGGATTCGACGACCGATATGATTCTTACCTTGGGGGGTATCCCCAGGCGATCCAGAACGACGCCATGGAATTGGCGTGTCAATTGTTGACCCACGGTCAGCCCCTCGACATTCCGCATCCGTACGACACCTGCGAAGCCCAGGCGCTGGCCCTCGGAGCTTCCGAGTGGCGTCTTCTGATGCAAATCGCCAGCAACGAAAAGCTGGGCTTCGAGTGGTATGACCGGGGCAATATGTTTGTCTGGATGCGTGAAGAGGACGCACGAGCCGCCCGGTTCAAAAAGGCCTGGGTTATCACGCAATGTGGTTGAGCGTGGGGCAGGGCGGGCGACTGGAGCGGGGCCCCTTCGCGTGGGCGGCGGATCGGTTTTGGGAGGGCCACGCTCCGTCGTGGCCGCCTTTGGGTGCAGGCAGTCTGGGTTTTGACGATGGTGATTCGAGGGGCGCGGCAGCGTTCTGCCCTGGCACGACTGACTTCGCCATTGGTGAAGGAAAAGCGGACGCGACGCAGCGCGTCCCTCCACAAAGCCCCTCACAGTGACGGTGTACCGTTTTTTGGAGGGGCGTGCTCTGTCGTGGCCGCTTTTGGGATGAACAAAGGATTTATCTGACGGATTTGAATGGAACAGGAGAAAAGGAAATGAGCGACCACCCCAAGTCTCCCCGGCTCAAACGTCCTGCCCACCCGCGAAAAACCCCGCCTCACCTCCCCTCGAAGATTCCCGACGGCTGCTCCCCCATCGAGTTCGTCACGGTCTGCGCCTAAAACAGCCGCTCCCCCTTTTGGGCGCTCCTCCCCCCGGTAGAACCATTCCACAACCATTCCATCCACATCGTCTTGCGCATGGTCTTAGCCAGACTAGACTAACCATGATTTCTATTCATCAAGCAGGAGGGGCCGCCATGTCTGCCGTCAACATGTTGCAAGCCAAATCGAACCTTTCCCGGTTGGTCGAGGCGATTGAGCAGGGGCAGGAGCGGGAGATCGTCATCGCCCGCAACGGCAAGCCTGCCGCCAAGTTGGTGGCGATTTCGACCGTCCCCATCGCACAACGGATCGGGGTGGCCAAGGGGCTCTTTGAGGTTCCCGACGACATCGACGCCCACAACGACGAGGTGGCGCGCCTGTTTTTGGGCGGGGGGGCGCCGTGAATCTGCTGCTCGATACCCACATCGCCCTGTGGGCGGTGACCGACAGCCCCCGCCTGTCTGAAAAAGCGCGGGAGTTGATCCTCTCACCCCGCGCCCACTTGTGGGTCAGCGCCGCCTCAATCTGGGAGATCGCCATCAAGCACAGCTTGGGGCGGGGCGACATGCCGGTTTCTGGGGAGGAGGCGGTGCGGTATTTCCGGGCCTCCGGGTTCGGGTCGTTGCCTGTCGAGCCCGAACACGCCGCCGCCATCGAAACCTTGCCCCCACACCACCAAGACCCATTTGACCGCCTGTTGGCGGCCCAGGCGTTGGTGGAGCCGATGCGGCTTCTGACCCACGACGCCACCTTGGCCCGCTACGGCGACACCATCGTTCTGGTTTGATCCTCAGCGTGGTTTGGCTCCTGGGTTTTGGGTGAGACCGGGATCGGTGTCATGGCGCGCATCGACTGTGGCGATGAAAACGGCATGACGGATGGGGCAGGTGAGGGGGGAAACCTTTGGGTCACGCTTCGCGCGACCGTGGACGCGACGGAGCGCGTCCCTCCAGAATGCCCCTCGTGGTGATGGCGGATCGGTTTTTGGAGGGCCACGCTCTGTCGTGGCCGCCTTTGGGTGCAGGCAGTCTGGGTTTTGACGATGGTGATTCGAGGGGCTCGGCAGCGTTCTGCCCTGGCACGACTGACGTTGCCGTTTGCGTGGGAAAAGCGGACGCGACACAGCGCGTCCCTCTCCACAAGGCCCCTTCGCGTGGGCGGTGGATCGGTTTTGGGAGGGCCACGCTCCGTCGTGGCCGCCTTTGGAAACGCTGATTCAAGGCATCCGCCTTGAATCAGCGACGCCTGGCAAAAACCAAAAGTAGGCGCCATGAGGCGGCGATGGTTTTTGCTCCGCGTTCAAAATCAGCAGAGCTTCGGCCTACGGACGTTCCTGATTTTGGCGGCCCGTCCCAGGGCCGCTCGGAAGCGCTCATCAATCAGCGCGTCCCTTTGGGATGATCGAGGGATGACCTCACGGATTTGAATGGAACAGGAGATCAGTGCATGACCGACCACCCCAAGCCTCCCCGGCCCCAACGCCCTGCCCGTCCCCGCAAAACCCCTCCTCACCTCCCCCCAAAGATTCCCGACGACCGTTCCCCCATCCTTTTGGTCACGGTCTGCACCCAAAACCGCCGCCCTCTGTTGGCCCGTCCCGAGGTGCACGATCTGCTCCGCACGGTGTGGCGCCAAGCCGATGCTTGGAGGGTGGGGCGGTATGTGGTGATGCCCGACCACATTCACCTGTTTTGTGCCCCATCCGCGTTCGCGGGGGCGCCAGTAGCGAGGTGGGTTCAGTTCTGGAAGTCGCAGGCGACGAGCCAGTGGCCCCACCCCGAGTTGTTGCCGATTTGGCAGAAGTCGTTTTGGGATACCCAACTGAGGCACGCCGAAAGCTATGCCGCCAAATGGGCGTACGTGCGATTGAACCCAGTGCGGGCCGGGCTTTGCGACGCCACTGAGCAATGGCCGTTTCAGGGGGAATTCAGCGTTCTGCCCTGGCACGACTGACGTTGCCGTTTGCGTGGGAAAAGCGGACGCGACACAGCGCGTCCCTCCAGAATGCCCCTCGTGGTGATGGCGGATCGGTTTTGGGAGGGCCACGCTCTGTCGTGGCCGCCTTTGAATCCCGACAGCATTCTGACTTACCCCCTGGGCAAGCCCCCCCACACAGGCTGAACCCAGCCCGCCCCGAGCGAATGAAAGACGAATGACAGCCCCACAAGGGGCCGGTAGCATCGGCGGCATAAAGCAGCATTCCATATGCCTGTTTTTCAAAGAGACAAGGAGCCCCCCATGCCAGGAGCCTTCGCCCACATGATCGCCGCCGATCTGGCCAAAAGCCGGGTCGAGGGGGGATCGCCCTTCCTCGCAAAAGCGCTCAATCGCTACAACGAATGGCTGCAAGCCGGTGCCGTCGGCCCCGATTACCCCTACCTCCACCGCTTGATCTTCAACGACGCCTCCAACCGCTGGGCCGACCTCATGCACTACCAGGCGACCGGCGACATGGTGCGGGCCGGGCTTGCCGAGCTGAAACCCCGCTTCGTCGCCGAGCAAAACGATCCCCTCTTCATGCGCTCGGCCGCCTGGCTCTTCGGCTATGCCTCCCACGTGGTTCTCGACGCCAGCATCCACCCGGTGGTGCGGGCCATCGTCGGGGAATACGCCGCCCACAAAACCGAGCACCGCGCCTGCGAAATGGTCATGGATTCCTGGATCTACAAAGAGACCTACAGGGTCGAGCTGATCAATGCTGAGTGGGCCGACTTCATGCGCGCGTTGACGGTCGGCGGGGGGATGGATCCGGCGGTGGCGACCCTGTGGCGCCAAATGCTGCAAACCGTTCACCCCGCCGCGTTTAATCAAAATCCCCCGCAAATCGACGGCTGGCAAAAGGGATACGTCACCGCCCTGGACGCCGCCGACCTCAACGTCGGTTTCTTCCGCCACGCCGCCGAGCAGAAGGGGGTCGTCTATGTGCCGGTCGCTGTGATCCCCGGCGCCGACCGCACCCGTTTCATCGAGCAGGCGGCCCTGCCCAAGAACAACCGTTTCGGCAAAACCGCCATGCACTACCGCGACATCCACCAATTTGGGGTTGATCGGGTCGTTCGCTTTTGGGGGTTGATGGAGGGGGCGCTCAAGGGGGAGGGGGATCCCGAGCTGCCTGAGCTACTCAACTGGAATCTGGATACCGGCACCCTGATCGGCAAGGAGGAGAATGGCGATGCGACACTTTGGGTTTAAGAAAGCGGCGCTGGGGGCGCTGCTACTGGGGATGCTGTTGTTACAAGGGTGCTTGGGCGCCCCGGTGCGCTACAGCGACGAACAGATGGGGCCGCTCACCACCTTGAGTCGGGTGACCATGGATGCGGTGTGGGGGATGTACGTGGGCGAGACGTTGCCCGAAAACCTGGATGAGGCGCAGATCAAGCAGGTGGTGGCCGCTCGGGGGCGTCCGGTGGAGGGGCTGGAGGAGGCGCTCGACACCTACGACATGCGGATCGTGACCCATGACCGGCAGATGGAGGCGATCTTCTGGGATCCTAAGACGACGCGGAAGTTGATCGAGGATATGCGCTGCACCCGGTTCGTCGATTTCAAAGCTTGGGAGGTCCAGGCGAGCGGCTCGGAGCCTACCCTCGATTGGGGGATATGCGGGCCGTAGTAGGGGATGGGCAGGACTCTTCGACGTTGCAACGACCGGGAAAGGGCTTCGATGAACATTCAACATGGGTGGTACCGCAAATCGACCTGGCTGGGACTCTGGATGGCGCTGGGGTTGCTGGTCGGCTGTGCCCCGACCCAGCCGATGGCCCTAGATGACATGCAGGCCCCGCTGGAATTGGGCAACGACACCATCCTTTTGCTGCGTCTGCATACGGTCAATGAGCTCAAACCGGGGTTCCAACCCGAGGTTCTGGGCATTCGTGTGGTCAACCTTGCCACCCATGAACCCATCACCTTCAAACCCATCGCCCGGCCCGTCGTCCAGGGGCAGGGGTACGAATATCTGGTCAGTTTGCGTTTGCCTTCGGGTCAATACGAAATCGCCACCTTGAACGGGATGAGTTTTGGCTACCACCTCCAGGCCTACTTCGAGGTGCCGCTGCACAGACAGGTGGCGATCCCACCCGGCAAGGTGATCTATCTGGGGCGGATCGACGCCCGCAACGTCTGCCGCACCAGCGACGAACAACCCCCATCCGGCCCCCAGCTCCCCCTGATTGACCAGACGGTGGCCGGATATTGTTCGGGGACCTTCCAGATCGACATCGAAGACCGCTTCAACGAAGACCTGGATGTGTTCAGAAAATCGTTCCCCGCCTTGCGGTCGCTGACGGTCGAACGCTTGCCGTCGCAGGGGTGAGTCTTGATCCCCCGTCACAGGATGGGGGGAAGAAACCGCTGCGGGTGGAGGGGGTCCAATGCCGCTCCGTCCCGCAGGCAGGGCATAACAGAGGCAGGGTCGCACGACCTGCCAACATGGGGCGGTTGCGGGATCGAACTAGGAGGCTGTCGGGCTTGAGATCGTCCTACTCGGCAATTGCTCCTGCATTGCTCTACCTCCTGCATCCATGCAGTCGTGCGCCGGCGGGTAATCGGTCCAAATTCCCCCGGTTTTTCGTCACATAGCCACCACTATGATCCTCAAAACCGGGGAGATTTGGCCTCGATTCCCCACTCGGCTCGCTACGGACGCTCAAGCCCGACAGACTCCTAGGGAAGCGCTGATTCAAGGCCTCCTGCCTTTTTCGGCGACGCTGCGCAAAGACCAAAAACAGAGCTTCGGCGACGGGGTCGCCTCCTACGACAGGCCGCATCAATCGGTGCTG
>MNWR01000012.1 GCA_001872725.1 Proteobacteria bacterium CG1_02_64_396
GTCACATAGACACCACTATGATCCTCAAAACCGTGAAAATTTGGCCTCGATTCCCCACTCGGCTCGCTACGGACGCTCAAGCCCGACAGACTCCTAGGCCACATTTCCCCATCACGATTTTAATATCTGCCCATCCGCATAACCGGAGTTCACCATGAAGCGCCGCATCCTGTTTTTGTGCACCGGAAATTCCTGCCGCTCCCAGATGGCCGAGGGGTGGATGCGCCGTCTGGGCGGCGAGACCTGGGAGGTTTTCTCGGCCGGGATCGAGGCCCACGGTCTGAATCCCCGCGCCGTGGCCGCCATGAACGAGGTCGGCATCGACATCGGCGGCCAAAGCTCCGACATCCTCGATCCCGAGCTGCTGCCGAGCCTCGACCTGCTGGTCACCGTCTGCGGCCATGCCGACGAAACCTGCCCGGTGGTCCCGGCCAACTGCCGCAAGATCCACTGGCCCCTGCCCGATCCGGCCAAGGCGACCGGGACCGAGGAAGAGGTCGCCGCCCAGTTCCGGGCGGTGCGCGACGAGCTGAAAGCCCGCGTCGAAGCGTTGTTGCGGGAGGAGGGTTGAGATGGCCGCCAAGACCAAAGCCGATATGGGCTTCTTCGAGCGCAATCTGACCTGGTGGGTCTTCGCCTGCATCGCGGTGGGGATTGGGCTGGGCAAGCTGCTGCCGGGGGTGTTTCAGGCGGTGGGGGGGCTGGAGGTCGCCAACGTCAACCTCCCGGTGGCGGTGCTGATCTGGCTGATGATTGTCCCCATGATGGTCAACGTCGATTTCCACGGCATCGTCAATGTCGGCAGACAACCCAAGGGGCTGATCGTCACCTCGGTGGTGAACTGGCTGATCAAACCCTTCTCGATGGCGCTGCTCGCCTGGCTCTTCTTCGGCACCCTGTTCGCCGCCTGGATCACCCCCGCAGATGCGGCCGAGTACACCGCCGGACTCATCATCTTGGCCGCCGCCCCCTGCACCGCCATGGTCTTTGTCTGGTCGTACCTGTGCGACGGCGATCCCAACTACACCCTGGTGCAGGTCTCCTTCAACGATCTGGTGATGATCGTCGCCTTTGCCCCCATCGTCGGCTTTTTGCTGGGGCTATCGGACATCCACGTCCCCTATGCCACCCTGCTGCTTTCGGTGGTGCTCTACATCGTCATCCCGCTGGGGGTTGGCACCCTGCTGCGTCGGCACTGGTTGAGGCGGGGCGGGCAAGCGCGGCTGGAGGCGATGAAACACACGCTGGGGCCGGTCTCGATCGGCGCCCTGCTGCTGACCCTGGTGCTGCTGTTCGGTTTTCAAGGTGAAAAGATCCTGGCCGAGCCGCTGGTGATCGGGCTGATCGCCATCCCTATTTTGATTCAGGTCTATTTCAACGCCGCCCTGGTCTATGGCTGGGGCTGGTTGTGGCGGGTGCCCCACAACGTCTCGGCCCCCGGCGCGTTGATCGGCGCCTCGAACTTCTTCGAGCTGGCGGTGGCGGTCGCCATTGGACTGTTTGGCTTCGACTCGGGGGCGGCGCTGGCGACCGTGGTGGGGGTGTTGGTCGAGGTTCCGGTCATGCTCACCGTGGTTGCGTTTGTGAATCGCAGCCGAGAGCGCTACCTGCTCCGCAGCATGGGGTGATCCCCCAGTCGCTTAAAACCAAGGCCCCGCAAGGGGCCCTTTTTGTGGCTGCAACTCCCTGCAAACATCGCTTAATTAGCGATGTCTGATGTTCTTGGAATCGGGCAAAGGGTGCTCTACATTCCTGGTCCCTTTCCATTTCCTTACTGGAACATGACAAAAAATCAAGAGGATCAGGAGTCCACATGAACATCCGCAAAGCGCTGTTGTTGGCCGCCCTTCCCGTTGCCCTGACCCTGACCAGTTGTGCTCACGACGACCACGGCCCGGCCCTGGCGATGGAATCGCACGGTGGGGACGCCCACCATCATGCCGCCCACCAGGAGGGGGAGCACCACCACGCCCCCCATTGGAGCTACAGCGGCGAAGGGGCCCCGGCCCATTGGGGTGAGTTGAAAGCCGAGTTCGGCACCTGCGCCGCTGGCCAGGCTCAATCGCCGATCAACCTGACCGGCGCCGCCAGCGCCCCCGTGCCCGCCCTGCAGGTCAACTACGGCAGCACCACCCTGCATGTGGTCAACAACGGCCATACCATTCAGGCCAACGTCGATTCCGGCAGCACCCTGACCGTCGCCGGCAAGACCTACAACCTGCTGCAATTCCACTTCCACTCCCCCAGCGAGCACACCGTCGACGGCCAGCCCGCCGACATGGTGGCCCACTTCGTCCACAAGGCCGAAGACAGCTCCCTGGCGGTGATCGGGGTGCTGATTCAGGCGGGGGCCGAGAGCGCCGCCCTGGCTCCGGTGCTGAGCAACATGCCCGCCGAAGAGGGTGGCAAGGTCGACAACGCGCAGGTCACCTACGATCTGGCCAGCATCCTGCCCGCCGACCGCAGCCACTTCCATTACAGCGGCTCCCTGACCACCCCCCCTTGCTCTGAGGGTGTCGATTGGAACGTGATGGCCACCCCGGTGCAGATCTCGGCGGCGCAGCTCGACGCCTACCGTCATCTCTACCTGGGCAACGCTCGTCCGGTGCAGCCCCTCAACGGCCGCGCCCTCGACATGGGCATGTAAAACCCCACGCAGTTGCAGCAACCAGCGGCGGCCTTCGGGCCGCCGTTTTTTTTGGGGCGTGGATGACAGCCCCTTGGACTTATCGGCCCCATGGGACCTATAGGTGCCCACCTGCCCCGGTTGTTTTATGCTGGCCCCATGACCCTACCCACCTCCTCCCCCTGGTTTTGGATCGCCGTGATCCTGGCCCCGTTTGCCCAAATCGTCTCGGGGATCTACCTGTGGCGCTTCTGGCAGCGTTACCAAGAGCGGCGCCGCCGCAACGACCCATGATGACCCCTGCGTTCGGCCCCCAACCCCTGCTCGACCTATTCACTCGCCACCCCCACCTCTTCGTGACCGGGACCGACACCGCCATCGGCAAGACCACCACCACGACCGCCATCATCCGCACCCTTCGGGCATCGGGGGTGAACGCTGTGGGGCTGAAACCATTGGTTTCGGGGGTGGAGGAAGACGGCACTTGGGGCGATACCGAGGCGATTTTTGCGGCCAATGCTGGACTGCTGCCCCGTGCAGTCGTCTCCCCCGTCCGGCTTCAAGCGCCCAAAACCCCCAAGCTGGCGGCCCGCGACGAGGGGATCGCCATCGACCTGGCGGCGGTTTCGGCCCAGGCGCTTGAAACCCTGGCGGGATTCGAGGCGGGGCTGATCGAGGGGGTCGGCGGCCTGCTGGCACCGCTCGACGCCGCGGGAAGGAGCAATGCGGACTGGATCGCCCGTCTCGACCTCCCCGCCCTGGTGGTCACCACCCCTCGGCTGGGGACGATCAACCACACGGCGCTCACCGTCGAGGTCATGCGGATGCGGGGGCTGACACTGGCGGGCTTGGTGCTCAACCGCTGGAGCGGCTCGCCGGACGACCACGAGATGCTGGAAGAGCTGGAACACATCGCCCCGGTGGTATGGGGGATTGAGGAATTTTGAAAATTAACGTCAGGGGGGGGACCCATGTCTCCAAAACAGAAAATTACTACAAATTTTGTGTTCAGGAAGCATGCGGTAATTGGAGCAACCGCTGCAGAACAAGACCATAAGTTTCTTGATGAATGCTTTATCGACAATGGTGACATTGACGTACTAGCTGACTGTTCAAACCCTAAAAGAATTATCCTAGGGCGAACAGGAAGCGGCAAAAGCTCTTTGCTTTATAAACTTGCAAAATGCAGAGAAAATGTAATTGATCTTCCCCCAGAAGCCCTTTCGTTATCATATATTTCAAATTCAGGAATTATCAGATATCTCGAAGAGAATGGCGTCAAGCTAGACATCTTCTATACAATGCTGTGGAAACACGTATTTACAGTTGAACTACTCAAAAAGAAATTCAACATAAAGGACGAAGAAGCAAAAAATAAGTTCCTCCAATGGCTTGCTCCACTATTTGAGCGCAACAAAAAGAAAGAGCAAGCATTGAGATACCTTGAAACATGGGGGAAAAATTTTTGGAATGAAACAGAATACCGAATTAAAGAATTTACCACTACCCTTGAAGATACACTAAAGGACTCATTAGGAGCAAACCTCCACGGCGTCCAGTTTGAAACTTCCTCTGAGAGCAAAATATCCACTGAAGAAAGAGCTGAGATTATTAATCGCGCCCAGCGCGTAGTTAACGAGGTTCAAGTTAAAGACTTGTATGAAGTAATCAACTTATTATCCGATCACGTATTCCATGACCCCCAGGAACACTATTACATTATGATTGACCGTCTTGACGACAACTGGGTCGATGACAGCATTAAATACAAGCTCATTAGGGCGCTTTTTGAATCAATAAAGACATTTCAAAAAGTTCAGAACGTGAAGATTATTGCAACAATACGAACAGACCTTCTGCACGATGTTATTGAGCGCACTAGGTCCCAGGGATTTCAGGAAGAAAAGTTCCATTCAATGTATCTGAAAGTAAATTGGAATGAGCGGCAGATTGAATCGATACTCAGCTCTCGCGTCGGCAAACTAATTCGCGACCAATACACGAAGACAAGGGTCGATATACATGATATTCTTCCCGACAGATATATCGATGGCGTTAGTCCAATTAAATATATAATAGATAGGACATTTCTCCGCCCAAGAGAGGCTATACAGTTTTTTAATGACTGCTTAGATAAGGCCGAAGGTAAAGCCACAATATCCATAAAAAATATCCGTGACGCGGAGCCAGAATACTCTCGAACTAGGCTTCGATCTTTGGGCGATGAGTGGCACATTCTGTGCCCAAATATTTATGACTCCTTCAAACTACTAGAAAACAAATCTGTTCCGTTCCAATACCGATCAATTACAGATGATGAAATTGATGAGCTATTAACTTTAATTGCATCATCTGGCGATCAAGCTGGCCCGTTGAAATCTCTAGTTGACGGCTATACAAATGGCAGTAAAACAAAAAAGGAGGTTCTGATTGAACTAATTAGGTCCTACTACAGAATAGGAATACTTGGGGTAAAAATAAATAATCACAGTCCGGTTATGTGGTCATACTTGAACGATGCTGATCTTTCTCCAGGACAGATAAAGCCGACAACCCACCTGTTTGTTCATCCTACTTATTATCTTGCCCTAGGCGTTTCTCCAAAAAATAGAGGTCGACAATGAATACCTTCCCCGGCTTTCCCCCCGCCACCATCGAATTCCTGGCCGACCTGACCCTGAACAACCACCGGGAATGGTTCACCGCCCACAAGAAACAGTTCGAGCAGGTGGTGCAAAACCCGGCGCTCGACTTCATCGCCGCCATGGGGCCGGTTTTCGAGCGCATCGCCCCCCACTACGAGGCAATCCCCAAAAAGGTGGGGGGCTCGCTGCTGCGCATCTACCGCGACACCCGTTTCTCGAAGGACAAAACCCCCTACAAAACCAACGTCGGCATCCACATGCAGCACCGGGATCACCGTGACATCCACGCCCCCGGCTATTACCTGCATCTGGCCCCCGACGGTTGTTTTCTCGGGGTGGGGATCTGGCACCCCGAGGCTGAGCCGCTGGCCCAAATCCGCGCCGCCATTGCCGAACAACCGCAGGCCTGGATCGCCGCCCGCGACGCCCTGACCGGCTCGGGTTGGCAGATGGAGGGGGACAGCCTCAAACGCCCCCCCAAGGGGTTCGCGGCGGACCATCCGCTGATCGAGGATCTCAAACGCAAAGATTTCTTGGGGCTGTACCCCCTGCGTTTCGAGGAGGTCACTCAGCCCGATTTCGTCGCTCAGGTCGAAACCCGGTATGCCCAAGGCGACAGCCTAATGCGCTTTTTGTGCGCCGCCTTGGAGCTGCGGTTTTAACCCGACTTTGTCCACGCAGCGTTCGCCCGTCACGAGGGTTCCCCCATGGCCCAATTCTTCGCTGTCATCACCGACAAGCACCGCGAGTTCATCGCCCGGCAGAAGCTCTATTTCGTCGCCACCGCCGCCCCCGAGGGGCGCATCAACCTCTCCCCAAAGGGGCAGGACACCTTCCGGGTGCTTGGCCCCAACCGAGTGGTCTGGCTCAACCTGACCGGCAGCGGCAACGAAACCGCCGCCCATCTGCGCATCGCCGAGCGCATGACGGTGATGTTTTGCAGCTTCGACGCCGATCCCCTGATCGTGCGGCTGTTCGGCACCGCCAGGGCGATCCATCCCCGCGACCCCGAGTGGGACGCGCTGATCGGTTGCTTCCCCAACAGCCTCGGCGCCCGGCAGATCATCGACATGCAGGTGACCCAGGCGCAGAGCGCCTGCGGCTTTGCTGTGCCGCAGTACGAATTCAAGGGGGAGCGGGACCTTCTCACCGACTGGGCCAAACAGAAGGGGGAAACGGGGGTGCGGGCCTATTGGGACACAAACAACCGCATCAGCATCGACGGGCTGCAGACCGGCATTATGGAGGGGGAGGATTCATGAAACCGCGCATCGGCATGATTACCCTGGGGGTTCGCGACCTGAAACGGGCGGTCGCCTTTTACCAAGCGCTGGGGCTACCCCGGTTGGCCGTCGAGGGGACCGAGGAGGATGTCGCCTTTTTCGATTTGCAGGGGACGTGGCTGGGGCTGTTCGGCTGGGAGGCGCTGGCCGAAGACGCCCACGTCGCCCCCGAGGGGAGCGGCTTTCGCGGCGTGACCCTGGCCTACATGGGGGCCGACGCTGAAGAGGTCGACGCGGTGCTGGCCGAGGCAGCAGCGGCGGGGGGGCGCATCGTCAAACCGGGGCAGAAGGTCTTCTGGGGCGGCTATTCGGGCTACTTCGAAGACCCCGACGGCCACCTCTGGGAGGTCGCCTTCAATCCCTTCTTCTGGCCGGGGCCGAAGGACGAAGCGTAGGGGTAAGGGCGCAGCGAGATCCGCCAGGGCGACGGTGGTCGGGCTTGCCTGTGGGAAGAGGCGGTGTCGCCGAAGCGAAGCTGAGCTTTTTGGTCGGGAAAGGGTTGGGCGGTCGGGGCTGGGTTGGGCTCGAAGAGACTGCGTTGCCCCTTCCTCCTTCCTCCTTCGACAAGCTCAGAATGAGCGGGAAGTCCGTGGCCACGACGGAGCGTGGCCCTCCAAAGGGCGTTGCTCGGAGGGCGAGGGCAGGGGGGGTACATCCGGCGGCTCAACCCCCACCCATTCAACCCCGCCTACCTGCTCACCCCTCCCCAAAAACCTCAATGGGTGCAGTGCAGCGGCGGCCTTCCCCTAACCGCACCAGGGTCACCGGGGTCGGCTCGCGCAGCTTGCGGCAGGCGGCGTTCAAGATCTCCCCCACCACCGCTTCGGGACTCAACATCGCAATCTCGTCGCCGTAGTAGGTGGTGAACACCGCGTCGCATTCGCGGCTGACCTCCAGCAGCAACTCAGGATTGCCATCACATTCCAACCCGAGCCAGTGCAACGCCGCTTTGCGAAAACGGCGGCAGGACTCGTTGGGGTTGTGCTCGTCGGCGCAATCGATGAGCAAACGGCGGCTTTCGGGGGGGACGTGGGCGAGCAGGGCGGCGGCCCCCTCCTCAAGCGTGACCGGCAACGTCGTCGGGGTTTGCTCACGCATCAGCAGGTGGTGGCGGGCGGTTTGGGCCACCATCACCAGCACCTCTTCGATGTGAATCACCGGGATCTCCTCCCCCTCGAAAGAGACGATCACGGTGCCCCGACGCCGGGCAGCGTCTAAAACCAGGGGAAGGTTGCCGTCGCGGCCCACCCCGAGCAGATGGCACATCCGCCCGAACAGATTCCCCCCCACCAACGCCCGCACCCCCCCTTCCGGGTAGGCAGCCAGGGTCTGTCGCTGTTGGCCGTTCAACCCTGCCAGCAGGGTTTCGGCAGCTTCATGGATCGTTTGGGGCCAGGCCCCCGCTTCCTTGTTCATCGCGCACCTCCGGTTCGATTGGATCGACTTGGACGGGCGGAATGATCGGACGGGGATGTGGCGGGGGCGTGACGGGGGGACTCAAGAGACGATTTCGGACGGGGAGATGCCTCAGATGCGTCACCGACGCACAAACAGCCTAGTCAACTTTTCTTTCAAAACACCGGCCTGTTCCCGGTACATCCGTCGCAGAGTTTCCTGATAGCCACGGTCGGTAAAAAATTCGACGGGGGCATTAAACTCTGTAAACAGTTTATCCGCCGCAATCACAGCAGTTGTTTTGTTGTCGATCAAAATAAACTCGAGCGTTGACGATACCAAATATTCCCCGGAAGAGGCTTTGTAAGACCTGAATCCGTGCCCAAAAATCCCCGCATCCCACCCGGTACTAGTGACGACGAATTTTTTTAGAAGAGTCGCCTAGTCCATATGAAAAACCTTTCATGGCGACCTTTTTAAGGTCATTTTTCGCCCAGTTTATGACCTATTTTTGCGTTCGGGCAAAAGAAGACCATTCGCCCTTTATTGGGGCGTTACACGTGTTTTTTTTTGCCGATTTTCGGCGCTATCCCGTGCAGCATAGATCCACATAATGATCCCGAAACACCTGGAATGCTGGGCAATTATTGGCCAAGCCCAAGGAC